>NZ_CP016382.1:1500000-1580000 GCF_002813635.1 Spiribacter roseus
CTGCGGCCGGGCATCGGCCTGCTCTTGGCCGCGCATCCCGTCCCCGTCGTGCCCGTGTGGATTGAGGGGACGGAGACAGTGCTACCCGTCGGCCAGCTGATCCCGAGTCACGGGGTGATTCGGATCCGGATCGGCGAGCCGCTCCATCCTGAGCAGTATGGCAGCGACAGCCGGGCGATCGTCGCGTCGGTCAGCGAAGCGCTGACGGCGCTCGGTGAGCAATCGCAATAGCGATCCGCGAGACTGATCACGCGTCTCCGGAACGCGCACCAGTGGGCGCTTCTGCCTCGTCGAGGGCCAAGGGCTGCTCATGCACGGGCCGCGTCTCCAGACGCACACCGAGCGCCCAAAGCACACGCGCAATCGTGTCGAAGCGCGGCTGGGCGCCAGGACGCAGCGCCTTGTACAGACTCTCGCGGCCGAGGCCACTCTGCTCAGCGATCTCGCTCATGCCGCGCGCCCGCGCGACGTGATTGATCGCCTCAAGCACCTCGTCGGTGTCGCCCTCAGCCAACGTCTGAGACAGATAATGCGCGATCACTGTCTCGTCATCGAGGAACTCCGCAGGATCGAACAGCCGTGTAGTGGTCATGGCTCAGACCTCTCTAGCCAGTGCCTGCGCTTGTTCGATATCGCGTGACTGGCTGGACTTGTCGCCGGCGCACAGCAAGACAAAGACCGTTGCACCGCGCAATACATAATAGACTCGATAGCCGGGCCCCGTCGGAATCCGCATCTCCCTAACACCACCACCGACTGGCTTTGTATCACCCGGATTGCCTTGCCCGATCCGCTCGACCCGGCGCAACACGGCGGCTTTCCCCTGCGGATCTCGAAGGCGCTTGAGCCAGTCGGCGAAGACTTCCGTTGTCCTCACCTCGATCATAAACTGACAGTATCCAAAAGGATACGGCTACACGAGCAATAGGACACACCCATCCTTCACCCATGCGAGCGAATTTGAGCGCAAATCAGAAGTCTGTTTCAGATTGAGTCGGGAACCGAGTTTCGCGTTGTCGACTGCCACGTGCGGAAGACTCAAAACGGGATGTCGTCGTCGAAATCATCCACCGGAGCGGTCTGTGGGGCCGGCTCCTGGCTTGCTGCGGGCGCGGACTGCTTCATGCCGCCGCCGGCACCACCGCCCATGCCGCCACCGCCGGCGCCATCGAGCATCTGCATGTCGTTGGCCACGATTTCCGTCGTGTACTTGTCCTGACCGTCCTGGCCCTGCCATTTGCGGGTCTGCAGGCGGCCCTCGATGAAGATCTTCGAGCCCTTTTTCAGGTACTCACCCGCGATCTCGGCCAGGCGTCCGAAGAACACGATGCGATGCCACTCGGTTTTTTCCTGCTGCTCGCCGGTCTGGCGATCCTTCCACTGATCGGTGGTCGCCAGCCGTACATTGGTGATGGCGCTGCCGGCAGCTGAGTAGCGGACCTCGGGATCGGCGCCGAGATTACCGATGAGAATGACTTTGTTGACTCCACGCGCCATGACTGCCTCCGTTGACTGATGAAGCGGGCCCGGTTGGACGCCCGCCATGTGTCTCCACTCTACCCGTTCATGACGGCCAACCAAATGGCGACCGACAACCGGTCACTCCAGATCGATGAAACCCATCGCCTCGATCTTGAGCAGGACCTGCTGGGCGGCCTCCTCGACACTGCAGTCGGTGGTGTCGATCCGCAGCTCCGGCGTCTCGGGCGCTTCGTAGGGATCGTCAATGCCGGTAAAGCCGGTGATCCGGCCTGCCCGGGCCTGGGCATAGAGCCCCTTGCGATCGCGGCGCTCACACTCCTCGAGGGGCGTGGCGACGTGGATTTCAAGGAACCCGCCATTGGCCGACTCCACCATTTCCCGTACAGCATCGCGGGTGGCCGCATAGGGCGCGATGGGGGCGCAGATGGCGGCACCGCCATTGCGGGTGATCTCGCTGGCGACAAACCCGATCCGGCGGATGTTCAGGTCGCGGTGCGCCTTCGAGAACCCCAGTTCGCTGGACAGATGCTTGCGCACCCGGTCGCCGTCGAGCAGCGTCACCGGCCGTCCCCCACGCTCCATGAGCTTGACCATGACGGCATTGGCGATGGTCGACTTACCCGACCCCGACAACCCGGTGAAGAACAGCGTAAAGCCCTGGCGGGCCCGGGGCGGATAGGTCTTGCGCAGCTCCTCGACCACCTCGGGATAGCCGAACCAGTCCGGGATCTCCAGGCCCTCGCGCATGCGCCGACGGAACTCGGTCCCGGAGATGTTCATCACCGTTTCCGTCGCCTCGTCGACCTCGTCGATGGGGGCGTAGCCGGCACGCTCCTGCACATAGACCATCATCCGGAAAGGCACCATCTGGATACCCAGCTCGTCGGCGTGGCGGGTCACCATATCCTGGGCGTCGTAGGGGCCGTAGAGTTCCTCGCCGTTGCTGTCCTTGCCGGGGCCGGCATGATCGCGGCCGACGATCAGGTGGGTGCAGCCGTAGTTGCGGCGGATGATCGCGTGCCAGACCGCCTCGCGGGGGCCGCCCATGCGCATCGCGAGCGGCAGCAGCGACAGCGCGGTGGTCTGCTCGGGATATTTGTGCAGCACATGCTCATAGCAGCGCACCCGCGAGTAGTGATCGACATCACCGGGCTTGGTCATGCCCACCACCGGGTGGATCAGCAGATTGGCCTCGGCCTGGCGGGCGGCGAGGAAGGTCAGTTCGACATGGGCCCGGTGCATCGGGTTGCGGGTCTGAAAGGCGACGACGCGGCGCCAGCCATCGCGCCGGAAGCGCTCGCGCAGTTCGGCGGGGGTCAGGCGCAGATGCGTGAAATCGTAGTGCCCCGGCAGGTCCAGCGCCTCCACGCGGCCACCGACATACACCGGGTGACTGTGCTCGCGCAGCCAGTACACGGCCGGGTGGGCCGCATCGCGGCTCCCGAACACCTGCTCGGCCTCATGCTCGCGATCGGGGCGCCAGATGTCGTCGACGGTCAGGATCGCCAGAATGACCCCCTCGGGGTCGCGCAGGGCGACGCGCGCACCGGCGCCGAGGGTTTCGGCGAATGCCTCGCTGACATCCAGCGTGACTGGCATGGGCCAGAGGGTGCCATCGGCCAGGCGCATGTCATTGACCACGCCCTCATAGTCCGCCTGCCCCATGAAGCCCTCAAGCGGTGAGAACCCGCCATTGGCCAGGAGCTCAAGGTCACACAGCTGGCGATCGGTGAGATCCCAGCTGGGATAATCCGCGGCAGCGGCCCGGCGGGCCTGCGCGGTGGTGTCATCCAGTCTCAAGTCCTTGAGTGTGCCGCCGTAGGGCGGGATCAGGTCCGTCATGTCGTCTCCGTTTCAGTGGTTGCGGCCTCGCGATACGACGCCGGTGCGCTCAGGCCAATGGCGGCCATCAGCCAGACCCCGGCCGCCAGTGCGCAGAAAATGAATACCGCGGCAGTGCCATAGGCGCCCTGGATCGCGCCGCCGAGCACACCGCCAAGAAAGGCCCCCATGAACTGGGCCGTGGAGTACACCCCCAGCGCTGTGCCCCGCAGCCCCTCGGGGGCGAACCGGGTCAGCAGCGAGGGCAGGCTGGCCTCGAGGGTGTTGAAGCCCACAAAGAACAGCCACAACCCCAGCAGAAACGCCGGCAGGGAATGACTGAAACCGGCCAGCACCAGGTCGGCGACGATCACGATCACGGCGACCACCGCCAGCAGCCGATGCAGAATGCGGCGCCGCTCACCGATACTGATCATCGCGCCCATGCCCAGCACCGAGAGCAACAGCACCGGGATATACACCATCCAGTGGTCATCACCGGCGATACCGAGGCGTGACTCGAGCACCACGGGCAGCACCACGAAACTGGCGGTAAGAATCAGATGCAGCACCAGCACACCCAGGTCGAGCCGCAGCAGGTCAGGGTTGCGCAACACCACGGGCAGACCGCCGGCGCGGGCATTGACCTCGGGCCGGAACGTGGCCTCACCGCCGGCGGGGACCAGTCCGTAGAGCAGCGCCACTGCCAGCAGCGCAAACCCGGCGGTAGCCCAGAACACCCCGCCAAGCCCCGCCTGACCGGCAATCGCCGGTCCCGCCACCAGGGCAATCATGAAGGCCGCGCCCACGCTGATACCGATCAGTGCCATGGCCTTGGTGCGCTGACGGTCGCGGGTCAGATCGGCGGCCAGTGCCATCACCGCCGCGGCAATCGCCCCACAACCCTGCAGCGCGCGGCCCAGGATGACCCCGTGAATGGTCTCGGCCTCGGCCGCCACCCCGCTGCCGACGGCGAAGATCAGCAACCCGAACACGATGACCGGACGCCGTCCGATCCGGTCCGACAGCATGCCAAAGGGGATCTGGAGGATGGCCTGGGTGAGGCCGTAGGCACCAATGGCGAGGCCGATCAACGCCGGCGTCGCGCCGTCAAGCTGCGAGCCGTAGAGCGCGAACACCGGCAGGATCAGGAACAATCCCAGCATTCGCAGGCCGAAGATGGTGGCCAGCCCGGCGGTCGCCCGGCGTTCCGCGCCGTTCATCGCCCCGGCGCTGGATGGCTTTGTGCGGTGCACGCTTTCCCCTGTCGGTCAGGTAAGTACTGGCGCGCTATACTATCAAATTGTCTGATACAGGAAGCCCATGGATTCGATCGTCATTGAGGGGGCCCGCACGCACAACCTGCGTGACCTTCACCTCAAGCTCCCGCGCGGCCAGCTGATCGTCATCACCGGTCTGTCCGGATCGGGCAAGTCATCGCTGGCGTTTGACACCCTCTACGCCGAGGGCCAACGCCGCTATGTCGAATCGCTGTCGGCCTATGCCCGGCAGTTTCTCTCGATGATGGACAAGCCCGACGTTGATCACATCGAGGGCCTGTCGCCGGCGATCGCCATCGAGCAGAAATCAACCTCGCATAATCCGCGCTCGACGGTGGGGACCGCCACCGAGATCCACGACTACCTGCGTCTGCTGTTTGCCCGCGCCGGGACACCGCACTGCCCCACCCATGGGCATGCCCTGCAGGCCCAGACGGTCAGCGAGATGGTCGACCAGATCCTCGCCCAGCCCGACGACCGCCGCTATATGCTGCTCGCACCCCGCATCCGGGGACGCCGCGGCGAGCATCGCGAGGTGTTCGCCGACCTTCGCAACCAGGGCTTTGTGCGCGCCCGGGTGGATGGTCAGGTGGTGGACCTGGATGAGGTGCCCGCGCTTGATCCTCAGGCGCCCCATCGCATCGATGTGGTGGTGGACCGGTTCCGGATCCGCCCGGATCTGGCGGTGCGACTGGCGGATTCCCTCGAGACCTGTCTGGCGCTGGGAGAGGACGTGGCCGAACTCGCCGATATGGACGATCCCGAGGCGCCGTCGATCGTGTTTTCGGCCCGCTATGCCTGTCCCGAGTGTGGTTATGCCATTGCTGAGCTCGAACCCCGGCTTTTTTCGTTCAACAACCCCCAGGGGGCCTGCCCGAGCTGTGACGGTCTGGGGGTGGAGCAGTTCATCGATCCGGCCCGGGTGGTCGCCCACCCCGAACTGTCGCTGGCCGGCGGGGCCATTCGTGGCTGGGACCGACGTAATGCCTACTATGCCCAGATCCTCAATGATCTGGCCGCACACTACGGCTTTGACATCGACACGCCCTGGCAGGCCCTGCCCGCCGACCTCCACGACATTCTCCTGTACGGCAGTGGCGATACGCCGATCCGCTTCCACTATGCCGGCGCACGGCGCGGCAACGCTCAGGTCAGCGAGCACCCCTTCGAGGGCATCATTCACAACATGGCGCGGCGTTATCGCGAAACCGAATCCACCGCCGTGCGCGATGAACTGGCCCGGTTCCTCACCCGCCGCACCTGCCCCGACTGCGGGGGCAGCCGCCTTAACGCCGCCGCCCGCCACGTCACCGTGGGCGGTCGGGACCTGGCCGGGATCAATGCCCTGTCCATCGCCGGCGCCGCCGAGGCAATGGCGGCCCTGGATCTGACCGGCGCGCGCGCTACCATCGCCGAGAGCATTCTGCGCGAGATCGGCCAGCGGCTGCGGTTTCTGATCAACGTCGGCCTCGACTACCTGAGCCTTGAGCGAAGCGCTGACACCCTGTCCGGCGGTGAAGCCCAGCGGATCCGCCTGGCCAGTCAGATCGGCGCCGGCCTGGTGGGGGTGATGTATGTGCTCGATGAACCGTCCATCGGGCTGCACCAGCGCGACAACCATCGCCTGCTCGAGACACTCCGCCATCTGCGTGATCTCGACAATACCGTGATCGTGGTCGAGCACGATGAGGACGCCATTCGTGCCGCGGACCACATCATCGATATGGGCCCGGGTGCCGGCCACGAGGGCGGCGCGGTCGTCGCCGCCGGCACGGCCACGGCACTGATGGCCTCCGACGGCTCGCTCACCGGCGACTATCTGGCCGGGCGCCGGCACATCGCCGTACCGACGCAACGGACGGTGCCCGACCCAGCACGCATGATCCGCATCCGCGGCGCCCGCGGCCATAACCTGCAGGCGGTGGACGCGGATTTCCCCGCGGGGCTGATGGTCGGGGTCACCGGCGTTTCGGGCTCGGGCAAATCGACACTGGTCAACAGCACCCTCTACCCGGCCGCGGCCGCCGCACTCAATCGGGCCGACGCCACACCGGCACCCTGCGAGGCCATCGACGGGCTGGAGCATTTCGACAAGGTCGTGGAGATCGATCAGAGCCCGATCGGCCGGACACCGCGCTCCAATCCCGCCACCTATACCGGGCTTTTCACGCCCATGCGCGAGCTGTTCGCCGCCACTTCCGAGGCCCGCTCCCGCGGCTACGGTCCGGGCCGATTCAGCTTCAATGTCCGCGGCGGGCGCTGCGAGGCCTGCCAGGGGGATGGCGTGATCCGCGTCGCGATGCACTTCCTGCCGGATGTCTATGTGCCCTGCGATACCTGCCGGGGGGCCCGCTATAACCGCGAGACCCTGGAGATACGCTATCGCGGCCATACCATCGCCGATGTGCTGGAAATGAGCGTCAGTGAGGCGCTGGAACTGTTCGCCAACATTCCGGCCCTCGCGCGCAAGCTGCGCACCCTCGAGGAGGTTGGGCTGGGTTACGTCAAGCTCGGGCAGAACGCGGTCACGCTATCGGGCGGCGAGGCCCAGCGCATCAAACTGGCCCGTGAACTTGCCCGGCAGAGCACCGGGCAGACGCTCTATATCCTCGACGAGCCCACCACGGGCCTGCACTTTCACGACATCGCGCAGTTGCTCGAGGTCCTGCATCGGCTGCGCGACGAGGGCAACACCCTGGTGGTCATCGAGCACAATCTCGACGTCATCAAGACCTGCGACTGGCTGCTGGATCTGGGGCCCGAGGGCGGAAGCGGTGGCGGTCGTATTGTCGCGACCGGGACGCCGGAGGCGGTCGCCGCCGAGCCGGCATCCCATACCGGCCGCTACCTGGCGGCGATGCTCGCCAACGGCATCACGGAAGCAGGTGCTTGACCGCGTCCCGCTCTTCGATCAGTTCCTGCTCCGTGGCATTCATGCGCGCCTGCGAGAACTCATCAATCAGCAGACCCTGGACGATCTCGTACCGGCCTTCGACGCAGCGCACCGGAAACGAGTAGATCAGCCCCTCGGCGATGCCGTAGCTGCCGTCGGAGGGAATGGCCATGCTCACCCAGTCGTCGCCTGAGGTGCCCAGCGTCCAGTCACGCATGTGATCGATGGCGGCGCTGGCCGCCGAGGCCGCACTCGACTGTCCGCGCGCCTTGATGATGGCGGCGCCGCGCTGCTGCACGGTCGGGATGAAGCTTTCCTCGAGCCAGCCCTGGTCCACCCACTCCATGGCGGGTTTGCCGTCCACCCGCGCATGGCTGACATCGGGGTATTGAGTGGCCGAGTGATTGCCCCAGACCGTGAGCCGTTCAATGTCGGTGACATGGCGGCCAGTCCGGTTGGCGAGCTGCGCCAGGGCGCGGTTGTGGTCCAGCCGGGTCATCGCCGTGAAGCAGCGCGGATCCAGATCCGGGGCGTTATGCCGGGCGATCAGGGCATTGGTGTTGGCCGGATTGCCCACCGCCAGAACACGGACGTTACGACTCGCCACGGCATTCATTGCCTGGCCCTGGGTCGAGAAGATCGCCGCATTGGCCTCGAGCAGGTCCTTGCGCTCCATGCCCGGGCCGCGGGGCTTGGCGCCCACCAGCATGATGTAGTCGGCGTCCTTAAACGCCTCCTCTGGCTTATCGCTGGCCTGGAGCCCAGCCACAAGCGGGAATGCGCAGTCATCGAGTTCCATGATGACGCCCTGCACCGCGTCCATCGCGGGTGGAACCTCGAGCAGCTGCAGGATCACCGGCTGATCCGGCCCCAGCATGTCGCCCGAGGCGATGCGAAACAGAAGGCTATAACCGATCTGGCCGGCGGCGCCGGTGACCGCTACACGTACAGGTGTCTTCATGGGACTCCTCCATCAGCATTTAACGCGGCAGTCTAGCAGAACTGCATCGCGCACCCTACGCACAGGACGGATGCCCACAAAAAAGCCGCCTGCTGGCGGCTTTTCTGCAACGACGGCCCAATGGCCTTCGATCAGGCGGGCGCCCGCGTCAGGCGACGTCCTCGCGCTCTTCCTCGGCCTCGACCACCGGCCGGTCCACCAGCTCGACGAATGCCATGGGCGCGTTGTCACCGGCCCGGTACCCGGCCTTCAGGATCCGCAGGTAACCCCCGGGGCGCTCACGATACCGCGGGCCCAGCTCGTCAAACAGCTTGCTGACGATGGCCTTGTTACGCAGCCGCGAAAACGCCAGACGCCGGTTGGCGGTGGTGTCATTGCCCGCCAGCGTGATAAGCGGCTCGGCGATGCGACGCAGTTCCTTGGCCTTCGGCAGCGTGGTGCGGATGGCCTCATGCTCGAACAGCGACGCCGACATGTTGCGAAACATGGCCTGACGGTGGGAACTGTTCCGATTCAGTTTTCGTCCGGCTTTGCGATGACGCATCTGTCTATCCCCTTAACCCATGGCCCGGTTGCCGTTCTCGAGGCTCGCCGGCGGCCAGCCCTCAAGACGCATACCGAGTTGAAGCCCGTTCTGTGCAAGGACTTCCTTGATTTCGTTGAGTGATTTCTTGCCCAGATTCGGCGTCTTGAGCAATTCCACCTCGGTGCGCTGAACCAGATCACCGACGTAGTGGATGTCCTCTGCCTTCAGGCAGTTGGCGGACCGCACCGTCAGCTCGAGATCGTCAATCGGCCGCAGCAGGACCGGATCAACCTCCGGCTCCTTACGTCGCGGCTGATCCGCGCCTTCGCCGCCCTCGAGGTCGACGAACACCGACATCTGGTCGCGCAGGACGCCCGCCGCGAGGCGCACTGCTTCCTCGGGTTCGATCACGCCACTGGTCTCGACGTCCATGACCAGTTTATCCAGGTCCGTCCGCTGTTCGACACGTGCGCTCTCGACGTTGTAGGCCACACGCCGGACCGGGCTGTAGGTCGCGTCCACGGCCAGCCGGCCGATGGTGCGCTCTTCCTCGGGATCACGTGCCGTGGCGGGCTCGTAGCCCCGACCGCTGGCCACCGTGATCGACATATTGATCTCACCGGCCTTGGTGAGATTGCAGATCACCAGCTCGGGATTCTTGACCTCGACGTTGGACTCCTCGGCGATGTCGGCGGCGGTTACCGTCCCAGGCCCCTTCTTGCTGAGCCGAAGCGTTGCCTGCTCACGCCCGGAGAGCCGCACCGCCAGTCCTTTCAGGTTGAGCAGGATGTCGACGACATCTTCCTGCACTCCATCCACGGCCATGTACTCGTGCAGCACCCCGTCGATCTCGACCTCGGTGACCGCATAGCCCGGCATGGAAGAAAGAAGAACCCGGCGTAGCGCATTCCCCAGCGTGTGTCCGAAACCGCGCTCAAGCGGCTCAAGGATGATGCGGGCACGCTTGTCGCTGACCGCATCCACCTCAACCACCCGGGGTTTAAGGAAGTCCTTAAACTGACCCTGCATGAATACCACTCCTGATCGGTAGTGACGCTGACCGCGTCACTACTTGGAATAAAGCTCGACGATGAGGGACTCGTTGATCTCGGCGGCGAGCTCGGCACGCTCCGGCCGCTGCTTCAGCGTTCCCTTGAAATTCTTGGCGTCGCCCTCGAGCCATTCCGGCACGCCATTCTGCTGGGCCATCTCGAGGGCCGCCTGGACACGCAGCTGCTTCTGCGCCCGATCGCGGATCGCGATCTCGTCTCCCGGCTTGACCTCGGCCGACGCCACGTTGGTGGTCCGCCCGTTGTGGAGAACCGCCCGGTGCGCCACCAGCTGACGCGCCTCGGCGCGCGTGGCCGCAAAACCGAGCCGGTAGACCACGTTGTCGAGACGCGTCTCGAGCAGCTGCAGCAGATTCTCGCCGGTGTTGCCCTTACGCCGGTCGGCTTCCTTGTAGTACTTGCGGAACTGCTTTTCGAGCACGCCATACATACGGCGAACCTTCTGCTTTTCCCGCAGCTGCAGCCCATAGTCCGACAGTCGTCCGCGACGCTGGCCGTGCTGGCCCGGCGGTGTGTCGAGCTTGCACTTGCTGTCGAGCGGGCGGACCCCGCTCTTGAGGTATAGATCTGTCCCCTCGCGGCGGGCGAGTTTGCAGGTCGGTCCAATGTAACGTGCCATGTTCAGAATCCCCTGGTCAGACGCGGCGCTTCTTGGGCGGACGGCATCCGTTGTGTGGAATGGGCGTCACGTCTTCGATGTTGGTGATGCGGTAGCCGACGTTGTTCAGCGCGCGCACGGCTGACTCGCGACCGGGGCCCGGCCCCTTGACCCGCACCTCGAGGTTCTTGAGCCCGAAGTCCTTGGCGGACTCGCCGGCACGCTCGGAGGCGACCTGCGCCGCGAACGGTGTGCTCTTGCGGGACCCGCGGAAACCACTGCCGCCGGCGCTCGCCCAGGCCAGTGCATTGCCTTGGCGGTCGGTGATCGTGATCACTGTGTTATTAAAGCTCGCGTTGACGTGCGCGATGCCATCGACAACCGTGCGCTTGACGCGCTTACGGGTGCGGGTGGTTGGCTTGGCCATTTAAAACCTGTCCTGCTATTGCGTTAACGGGTGACGGCGCGACGCGGTCCCTTGCGGGTCCGGGCGTTCGTCTGGGTACTCTGACCGCGGACTGTCATGCCACGCCGATGGCGGATGCCGCGGTAGCAGCCCATGTCCATCAGTCGCTTGATGTCCATGGCCACCTGCCGACGCAGATCGCCCTCGACAGGATATTCATTGACGACAGCGCGCACGCGCTCGAGCTCATCGTCGGTGAGCTCCCGAACCTTGCGGTCAGGTGCGATATCCGCTGCCTTGCAGATGTCCGCTGCCCGCGTCCGGCCGATGCCGTAGATCGAGGTCAGCGCAATTACTGCGTGTTTGTTGGCGGGAATGTTGACGCCAGCAATACGGGCCATGAGCCGTTACTCCAGGATTATTCTTTTCACTCGGAAACCCGGCAGTATAACCAGATCACCCATTTGCATTCAAGATATGCGCCGCCATCAGCCCTGACGCTGCTTGTGGCGGGCATCGGAGGTGCAGATCACCCGCACGGTGCCGCCCCGCTTGATGACCTTGCAGTTGCGGCAGATCTTTTTAACCGAGGCACGTACTTTCATCGTCCCGTCTCCAAATTTCCTGTTCAGCGTGCCAGGCCGCTGCCGCCACCACGGCCATGCGCCTGCAGATTAGCTTTTTTCATCAGTGGTTCGTACTGATGCGATACCAGATGGGCCTGCAGCTGCGACATGAAGTCCATCACCACCACCACGATGATCAGCAACGAAGTCCCCCCGAAATAGAAGGGCACGTTGAGGTAGAGGATCAGGAACTCGGGCAGCAGACACACCGCTGTAATGTACCCGGCGCCGACCAATGTCAGACGCGTCATCACCTTGTCGATATACCGCGAAGTCTGCTCACCGGGTCGCACACCGGGAATGAAAGCGCCGGAGCGTTTCAGGTTGTCGGATGTATCCCGGGCGTTGAACACCAGCGCGGTATAGAAAAAGCAGAAAAAGATGATCGCCGCGGCGTAGAAGGCGATGTACAGGGGCTGCCCGGGGCTCAGTGTCTGACCCAGCCGCTGCATCCAGGACAGCCCCTCCATCTCCCCGAACCACTGACCGATGGTGGCCGGGAACAGGATGATGCTGGAGGCGAAGATCGCCGGAATCACACCCGCCATGTTGATCTTGAGCGGCAGATGACTGGTCTGCCCCGCGTACATCTTACGACCCTGCTGGCGCCGCGCGTAGTTGATGGTGATCCGCCGCTGGCCGCGTTCCATGAACACGATGAACCAGATCACCGCCACCGCCAGCAGCAGGAGCACCAGCACTGTGGGTATGCCCAGCTCGCCGGTGCGCGTCAGCTCCAGCGTACCCCCCAGCGCCGACGGCAGCCCGGCCACGATGCCGGCAAAGATGATCAGCGAGATGCCATTGCCGATGCCGCGTTCGGTGATCTGCTCACCCAGCCACATCAGGAACATCGTGCCGGTGACCAGCGTCGTCGTGCCCACAAACACGAACATCGGCCCCGGGCTGAGCACCACGCCCTGGTTCTGCAGGGCGACGGTGATGCCGATCCCCTGGAACAGGGCAAGCCCCAGCGTTCCATAGCGCGTGTACTTGGTGATGACGCGCCGACCCTGCTCGCCTTCGCTGCGCAGCTGCTTGAGTGACGGCACCACCGCCGACATCAGCTGCATGATGATCGATGCCGAGATATAGGGCATGACCCCCAGAGCAAAAATCGACAGCCGTCCCAGCGCGCCGCCGGAGAACATGTTGAACATGTCGAGGATGGTCCCCGACTGCTGCTCGAACATGTCCGCCAGTGCGCCCTGATCGATACCGGGTATCGTGATGTGCGCCCCGAGGCGATAGATCACCAGGGCGATCACCACGAAGGTCAGCCGCTGACGGACTTCCGTCAGACGGCCCATGCCTCCAAGGGCACCCGCGTTGGCGGAGGGGCCAGCCACTTATACCTCGACCTTGCCGCCGGCTTTCTCGATGGCCGCCCTGGCGCCGGCGGTGGCGCGGACTCCGCGCAGCGTCAGCGCCCGATGCACCTCGCCGGACAGGACCACCTTGGCCGCCCGGGCATTGCGCGGGACGACACCCGCCGCCTGCAGGGTGTCGAGGCTGACCTCGTCGCCGTCGACCTGGCCGATCTCATGGAGCCGGACCTCGGCGACGTACTGCCCCTTCCGCGAGTTGAAGCCGACCTTCGGCACCCGCCGCTGCAGCGGCATCTGGCCGCCCTCGAACCCGACCTTGTGGAAGCCGCCACTGCGGGACTTCTGGCCTTTATGACCACGGCGCGCGGTCTTGCCCATGCCGGAGCCTGCGCCCCGGCCAACGCGCTCGGCGTCGGGCCGTGAGCCCGGCGCTGGGCGGAGTGTATTCAATCGCATCGTCTAGACCTCCTCGACGGAGAGCATGTAGGAGACTTTATTGATCATCCCGCGATTCTCCGGCGTATTCGCGACCAGCACGCTATGGTGCATCCGCCGCAGGCCGAGCCCGGCGATGCATGCCTTATGGCTGGCCACACGGTTCGCGAAGCTGCGGACCACCGTGACACGAAGCTGCTTACTCTTTGCCATGATCAGCCCTGCACCTCTTCTACCGTCTTACCGCGCTTCGCCGCGACGTAGTCCGGCGAGTCATACTCGGTCAGGGCGTTGATGGTGGCCTGCACGACGTTGATCGGATTCCGTGACCCGAGCGACTTCGCCAGCACGTCGTTGACGCCCACGACCTCAAAGACCGCTCGCATCGGCCCACCGGCGATGATCCCGGTACCCGATGAGGCCGGCTGCATGTAAACCTTGCTCGAGCCGTGATAGCCGTTCATGGAGTACTGCAGCGTCGGGCCGTTGAGGTTGACCTTGCGCATGTTGAAGCGCGCCCGCTCCATCGCCTTCTGGATGGCCAGCGGCACCTCGCGCGCCTTGCCGTAACCAAAGCCGACCGAGCCGTCGCCGTCACCGACCACCGTCAGTGCGGTGAAACCAAACTGGCGGCCGCCCTTAACAACCTTCGCCACGCGGTTGATGGTAATGAGCTTCTCGCGGAGGCCCTCACCATTGACATCATTTGTCGCCATCGCCTACGTGCCCCTATTCAGAATTTGAGTCCGGCTTCACGGGCCGCATCGGCGATCGCCCGCACCCGGCCGTGATAATTGAAGCCCGAGCGATCGAACGCCACCTCGGTGACACCCGCAGCGGTGGCGCGCTCGGCGATTGCCTGACCGATGGCCTTCGCTGCCGCGACATTGCCACCGTTGGCGAGCGATCCGCGCATGTCTTTCTCGAGCGTCGACGCCGACGCCAGGGTCCGCGACGCGTCGGCGGAGATCACCTGAGCATAGGTGTGGCGCGGGGTGCGATGCACCGTCAACCGCGCGGCTCCGAGCTCCCGCATCTTGGCGCGACCCTTGCGGGCGCGACGCTCTCTTGCTGCCTTCTTTTGCATCGCCATTACTTCTTCTTGGCTTCTTTCATGATGACCCGCTCGTCGGCGTAGCGAACGCCCTTGCCCTTGTAGGGCTCCGGCGGACGGTACGCGCGGATATCAGCAGCGACCTGTCCGACCTGCTGCTTATCCACACCGCGGACCACGATTTCGGTGTTGGAGGGTGTCTCGACCGTGATGCCCTTCGGCACCGGGTGCTCCACCGGATGCGAGAAACCGAGGGTCAGGTTGACCGTGTCGCCCTTGGCCTGGGCGCGGTATCCGACGCCCACCAGCTTGAGACGCCGCTCGAACCCCTCGTGCACCCCGCGCACCATGTTGTTGATGAGTGCCCGCGTGGTACCCGCCAGCGCAACCGCCTCCTGGCGTTTGCGGTTGGGCACGAAGGTCAGCACCTGCTCGTCCTGCGCGACATCGACCCACTCGTGGATCGTATGGTGGAGTTCGCCTTTGGCCCCCTTGACGCTGACCTTGCGGTCGTCGCCAAGGTTGACTTCGACGCCACTCGGGATCGCGACCGGACTGTTCGCTACTCTCGACATGACCGTTTATCCCGTCTCTAGAAAACCACGCAGAGGACTTCACCACCGTGGCCGGCGTCGCGCGCCGCCCGGTCGGTCATCACACCCTGCGAGGTGGAAATGATGGCTGTTCCCAGACCACCGCGCACCCGGGGCAGCGTTCCCCGGCCTTCAAAGCGCCGCAGTCCGGGCCGACTCACGCGCTGGATTTCCTCGATGACCGGCCGGCCCTCGTAGTACTTCAGCGTCACCGCCAGCGTGGGCTTTTTCTCGGTGCCTTCGACCCGATAGTCGTGGACATAGCCCTCGTCCTTCAGGACCCGGACGATGGCCAGCTTCAACTTCGAGGAGGGCATCGAGACCTCCGTCTTCTCAGCGGTCTGCCCGTTACGAATGCGGGTCAGCATATCCGCGATGGGATCGGTCATGCTCATGTTCGCGTCACCTGGTTCCTTGCCTGGTTACTGTTGCCCATGCCGCTTACCAGCTGGACAGCTTCAGGCCGGGGATCTCACCGCGCATAGCGGCCTGGCGGAGCATATTCCGGGACAGGCCGAATTTGCGGTAGTAGCCGCGCGGCCGTCCGGAAACGTTGCACCGATTGCGGCCCCGCACCGGGCTGGCATTGCGGGGCAGATTCTGCAGCTGCTCCTGGGCTGCCACCCGCTCCTCCTCGGAGGAGGCAGGGCTGCGGATAATCTCCTTGAGCTCCGCCCGCTTCGCCGCATGCTTGTTGCGAAGCCGCTCGCGCTTGAGCTCACGCTGGACCATGGAAACCTTGGCCATTTCCTGCCCTCTTTACTTGCGGAAGGGGAATCCAAAGCCCTCCAGAAGGGCCTTGGCTTCCTCGTCCTTGACTGCGGTAGTGCCGATCGCAATGTCCATACCGCGGACAGCGTCGATCTTGTCGAATTCGAGCTCCGGGAACACCAGCTGCTCGCCGATTCCCAGATTGTAGTTGCCCCGTCCATCGAACGAGCGCGGCGAAAAGCCGCGGAAATCGCGGATCCGCGGCCCGGCGATATTGATCAGCCGGTCGAGGAACTCGTACATCCGCTCGCGACGCAGGGTCACCTTGACGCCGATGGGCCAGCCCTCGCGGATCTTGAACCCGGCAACGGCTTTGCGCGTGTAGGTCACCACCGGCTTCTGCCCGGTAATGGCCGCCAGATCGCCCGCGGCGTTGTCCACGACCTTCTTGTCGCGGATCGCCTCGCCGACGCCGATGTTCACCGCGATCTTGTCGAGCCGCGGGACCTGCATCGGATTGGCATATTCGAATCGCTGCGACAGCGTGCCGATGATTTCGTTTGTGTATTGCTCACGCAATCTGGCCATCTCGATACCCTAATCAATCAGCGTGTTGTCGGACTTGAAAAAGCGCACCCGACGCCCGGCTTCGCCATCGCGGATCCCGACCCGATCAGGCCGCCCGGTGTTCGGGTTGTAGATCGCCACATTGGAGCGGTGCAGCGGCTTTTCCTGCTCGATGATTCCGCCGGAATCATTCGCCTGGGGATTGGCACGCTTATGCTTTTTCACCTTGTTCGCGTTCTCGACAACGATGCCGTCACGCTCGGGCAGGACCCGGATGACGCGGCCGCGCCGCCCCTTGTCCTTGCCCGCAATGACCATGACTTCGTCACCGGCTTTAATCTTCTGCATCGTTACAGCACCTCCGGCGCCAGAGAGATGATGCGCATGAAACGCTCGTTGCGGAGCTCGCGCGTCACCGGACCGAATACACGGGTGCCGACTGGCTGCAGGTTGGCGTTGAGCAGCACGGCCGCATTGCCGTCGAAGCGGATCAGCGACCCGTCCTGCCGGCGCACGCCGCGCTTGGTCCGTACGACGACCGCGTTATACACCTCGCCCTTCTTGACCCGGCCCCGCGGGATGGCGTCCTTGACACTCACTTTGATGATGTCGCCGATGCCGGCGTAACGGCGCTTGGAGCCGCCCAGTACTTTGACGCACTGCACCTCCCGGGCCCCGCTGTTGTCCGCCGCGCCTAGCAGCGTCTGCATCTGAATCATGGCGATTGACTCTCTATGATTGATCGTTGCTTACTGAACGGCCCGCTCGAGCACGTCCACAAGCCGCCAGGTCTTTTGCTTGGAAACCGGACGGCATTCGACGACCGACACCCAATCCCCCTTCTGGCAGACGTTGTCCTCGTCGTGCGCGTGAACCTTCGTCGTGCGACGGATGTACTTGCCGTAGAGCGGATGCGGCACGAGGCGCTCGACGACCACGGTGATGGTCTTGTCCATCGCCGTGCTGACGACGCGGCCATTGACCGTGCGCTTGACGCTTTCCTTGTTACTCATGACTGCTCACCACTCCCGGTCTTCTCGTTGAGCACGGTCTTGATCCGCGCGATATCACGCCGGACCCGCGTCATCTGGTCGGGCCGCGCCAGCTGGCCCGTGGCCTGCTGCATACGCAGGTTGAACTGCTCCTTGCGCCGCTCGAGAAGCTCGCTCTCAAGGCTCTCGACGGACTTGTCCCGCAATTCTCTGGCCTTCATCACATCACCGTCCGTTCGACGAACCGGGTGTGCACGGGCAGCTTGGCCGCCGCGCGGCGGAATGCCTCGCGCGCCACTTCTTCCGACACGCCCTCGATTTCGTAAATCACACGACCCGGCTGCACCTTGGCGGCCCAGTGGTCGACATTACCCTTGCCCTTGCCCTGGCGAACCTCGAGGGGCTTGGACGTGATCGGCGCATCCGGAAAGATGCGGATCCAGATCTTGCCACCCCGCCGGACATGCCGGTTGATGGCCCGCCGGCCGGCCTCGATCTGACGCGCCGTCACCGGCCCGCGCGTGGTGGACTTCAGGCCGAATTCGCCGAAGTTCACCTTGTCGCCGCGGGTTGCCAGACCGTTGTTACGGCCTTTCTGCTGTTTCCTGAATTTTGTGCGCTTTGGCTGAAGCATGACTGACTCCTTGTAGCGGCGTTAGCCCGCGGCCCGCTGGCTGGGAACGGTGTCGGTATCAAGGATCTCGCCCTTGAACACCCAGACCTTCACGCCGATGACGCCGTAGGTGGTCTTCGCCTCGGCAAAGCCGTAGTCGATGTCCGCCCGGAGCGTATGCAGCGGGACACTGCCCTCGCGGTAGTACTCGCTACGCGCGATTTCGGAGCCGTTCAGCCGGCCGCCGACCTGGACCTTGATGCCCTTGGCGCCGAGCCGCATGGCGTTGCCGACGGCGCGCTTCATGGCCCGACGGAACATGATGCGCCGCTCCAGCTGCTGGGCGACATTGTCGGCCACGAGCTGCGCATCGAGCTCCGGCTTGCGGATCTCTTCGATGTTCACATGCACCGGGATCCCCATGCGCTGCGTCAGCTGGCGCCGGAGGCGGTCGATGTCTTCGCCCTTCTTGCCGATGACGATGCCGGGCCGCGCCGTGTGGATCGTGATCAATGCGTTCTTGGCGGGCCGCTCGATGCGGATCTTGCTGATCGACGCATGCGACAGCCGCTCGCGGATGAACTCACGGATCTTGTAGTCCGTGTACAGCTGATCACCGTAGCGGTTGCTGTTGGCGAACCACATCGACCGCCAGTCTTCGGTAATGCCCAGCCGGAATCCCGTTGGATGAACCTTGTGTCCCATTCCTAAACCCCTAGTCCTCAGCGACGGCCACGGTAATGTGGCTCGTGCGCTTCAGGATACGATTCGCCGAGCCCTTGGCCCGAGGCTGAATCCGCTTGTACATCGGGCCCTCATCGACCTGGATGCGCGCGATGCGCAGCTCGTCGATGTCGGCCCCACTGTTGTGCTCCGCGTTGGCAATCGCGGAATCAACGACCTTTCGCACAATGCCCGACGCCTTGCGGGGGCTGAACTCGAGCACTTCCAGCGCCCGTGACACTGGAAGGCCACGGATCTGGTCAGCAAGGAGCCGCACTTTCTGCGGCGAAATGATCGCGTATCGAAGCCTGGCCGCCGTTTCCATGCTTACCTCTTCGCCTTCTTGTCGGCCTGGTGACCCTTGAACGTCCGAGTGGACGCGAATTCACCGAGCTTGTGACCGACCATGTTCTCGTTGACGAGCACCGGCACATGCTGACGGCCGTTATGCACCGCAATGGTCAGACCGACCATCTCCGGCACTACCATCGATCGCCGCGACCAGGTCTTGATCGGACGCTTACTGTTGGCCTCCGCCGCCACCTGAACTTTCTTCAGGAGGTGCGTATCAATGAACGGGCCTTTTCGAATCGAGCGTGGCACTTCTGATCCACCCCTTTCCGTTAGCGTTTGCGACGGCGCACGATAAGCTTATCGGTGCGCTTGTTGCTGCGGGTCTTGTGACCCTTCGTCGGAATACCCCAGGGGGTTACCGGATGGCGCCCACCCGACGTCCGACCCTCACCACCACCGTGGGGATGGTCCACCGGGTTCATCACCACGCCGCGCACTGTCGGGCGCCGCCCGGCGATCCGCGTCGCCCCGGCCTTGCCCATGGAGCGCAGCGAGTGTTCGCCGTTACTGACCTCACCGATGGTCGCCCGGCACTCGCTGAGCACCTTGCGCATCTCACCGGAGCGCAGGCGCAGCGTGGCATACGCGCCCTCACGGGCTACCAGCTGGACACCGGCGCCGGCGGAGCGCGCCATCTGCGCGCCCTTGCCCGGCCGCATTTCGATGCAATGCACCTGCGTACCCAGCGGGATGTTGCGCAGTGGCATCGTGTTGCCCGGCTTGATGGGCGAACCCTGACCCGAGCGGACTTCCTGGCCCACCTTCAGGTTCTTGGGTGCAATGATGTAGCGACGCTCGCCGTCCCGGTACAACAGCAGCGCGATGTTCGCACTGCGATTGGGGTCGTACTCCAGCCGCTCGACGCGCGCCGGAATGTCTTCCTTGTTGCGACGGAAGTCGATGTCGCGATAGCGCCGCTTGTGCCCGCCGCCGATATGGCGCGTGGTGATGCGGCCCTGATTGTTCCGCCCGCCACTCTTGTTGAGCTTGCGGACCAGGGGCGCATAGGGCTCGCCCCGGTAGAGATCGCTTTTCACCGGCTGGGCGACGAACCGACGCCCCGGCGAGGTGGGTTTTGCTTTACGCACTGCCATGATCGTTCAGTCCTGTCCGCTTATTCCACGCCGCCGATGAAATCCAGCTCATGGCCCTGCTCGAGCGCCACATAGGCTTTCTTCCAATCGGGACGACGACCCTGGATCCGCCCGAAGTTCTTGCGCTTGCCGTTAACATTGGCCACGCGCACATCCCGGACCTCGACCTCGAACAGCTGCTCGACAGCCGCCTTGATTTCGCGCTTGGTCGCGTTGCGCGCGACCTTGAACGCCACCTGGTTGGCCTCGTCCGCAATCACCGTGCTTTTCTCGGAGATATGCGGTCCGCGAAGCACCTGGTACATCCGCTCCTGATTCATGCGAGCCACTCCTCAATACGCCGCAGCGCATCCGTTGTCATGACGACGTTCTCATGGGCCAGCAGCGTCACCGGGTCGAGGCCGACCGTATCGCGGACATCCACGCGCGGCAGGTTGCGGACCGCCAGGTAAAGCGCCTCACTGACTTCAGTCGTCACGATCAGCACGTCCTCGCTGCCGGTCACCCCCTTGATCTGGGCACGGGCGTCACGCGTGCGGGGCCCGTCGACCTCGAACGTGCTCACGACCTGCAGGCGCTGCTGCCGGAGGAGCTCCGAGAGGATCGAGCGCAGCGCGCCGCGATACATCTTGCGATTGACCTTGACCGAATGATCCCGCGGCTTGGCCGCGAAGGTCTGACCACCACTGCGCCAGATCGGACTGCGGATCGTGCCGGCACGGGCCCGACCGGTGCCCTTCTGCCGCCACGGCTTGACGCCGCCGCCACTGACTTCCGAGCGGGTCTTCTGGGCCTTGGTGCCCGCCCGCGCCCCGGCCAGGTACGAAACCACGACTTGGTGAACGAGCGGCTCACGGAATTCAGCACCGAGAACGGTCTCGGAGACCTCGATGGTCGAGCCGTCACCCTGCAATGTTAGCTGCATCAGTTACCTCCCGCCGCGGCGAGCTGTTTGACCGCCGGGCGCACAATGACGTCCCCGTCCGCCGGCCCGGGAACCGCGCCGCGGACCAACAGTAGGTTGCGCTCGGTGTCGACCCGAACCACCTCGAGATTTTGTGTGGTCTCACGGACATTACCCATCTGCCCGGACATCTTCTTGCCCGGGAACACGCGCCCCGGATCCTGCGCCTGGCCGATCGAGCCGGGCACACGGTGGGATGCCGAGTTGCCGTGCGAGTTGTCCTGCGTGCGGAAATTGTGGCGCTTGACCGTCCCCGCGAATCCCTTGCCCTTGGAGGTACCGGTCACATCGACGATGGCCCCTGCCTCGAACTGCTCGACGGTCAACGTGCCACCGGCCTGGATGTCTTCACCGGCGTCGCTGCCGAGCCGGAACTCCCAGAGGCCGCGGCCCATCTCGACACCGGCCTTGGCGACATGCCCGGCAATGGCCTGGTTGACGCGGGACGGACGACGCTCTCCGGCGGTGACCTGAACGGCACTGTAACCATCATGGTCCTGTGCCTTGATCTGCGTGACGCGGTTCGGGGTGGCCTCGACCACCGTCACGGGGATGCTCTCACCCGTATCCGTAAAAATCCGCGTCATGCCGCGTTTGCGGCCGACGATTCCGATTGCCATCGTCGCTACCCTCTTCCATCAGCTGAACGTATCCCCGCAGGCAGACCGATGCCTTACCTGCTGGGTGATCATCAACCGAATTGTTTCTTTCGGATTGATGCCGGCTTGGGCCGGCCTAAAAGAGGCCCGCTCCGGCGGGCTGATCCAGGATCAGTGCCGGAGTAGTTCCCCGAAACTCAGGAGAGCTTGATCTGCACATCGACACCGGCGGCGAGGTCGAGCTTCATCAGCGCGTCGACCGTCTTGTCCGTTGGGTCGATGATGTCCATCAACCGCTTGTGAGTCCGAATCTCATACTGATCGCGCGCGTCTTTGTTGACGTGCGGCGAGATCAGAATGGTATACCTTTCCTTCTTCGTCGGCAAGGGAACCGGGCCCTGTATATGGGCGCCGGTCCGCTTGGCGGTCTCGACGATCTCCCGGGCCGACTGATCGATCAGCCGATGGTCGAATGCCTTGAGACGAATCCGGATTTTCTGGTTATTCGATGCCATAGTCGTTTACTCGAGGATCTTGGAGACGACGCCGGCACCCACGGTGCGGCCGCCCTCGCGGACCGCGAAGCGCAGACCCTCTTCCATCGCGATCGGCGCGATCAGCGACACGGTCATCTGCACGTTGTCACCCGGCATCACCATCTCCGTGCCCGAGGGCAGGTCGCAGGCACCGGTCACATCCGTGGTCCGGAAGTAGAACTGCGGGCGGTAGCCGTCAAAGAACGGCGTGTGACGGCCGCCCTCGTCCTTGCCCAGCACATACACCTCGCACTCGAACTTCGTGTGCGGCGTGATCGACCCGGGCTTGCACAGCACCTGGCCGCGCTCGACATCATCGCGCTTGGTCCCGCGCAGCAGCGCGCCGATGTTATCCCCGGCACGCCCCTCGTCGAGCAGCTTGCGGAACATCTCCACCCCCGTGACCACCGTCTTGGTCGTCGGGTTGATGCCCACGATCTCCACATCCGAGCCGGTCTTGATGATGCCGCGCTCCACGCGACCGGTCACCACCGTGCCACGGCCCGAGATCGAGAACACATCCTCGATGGGCATCAGGAACGCACCGTCCACCGCCCGCTCCGGCTCCGGCATGTACTCGTCCATCGCCTGCACCAGCTTGACGATCGCCTGCGAGCCCATCTCCGAGGTATCCCCCTCGAGCGCCTTCAGCGCCGAGCCCGTGATCACCGGCACATCATCGCCCGGGAAGTCGTAGCTCGATAGCAGCTCACGGACTTCCATCTCAACAAGCTCGAGCAGCTCGGCATCGTCAACCATGTCCGCCTTGTTCAGGAACACCACAATCGACGGCACACCCACCTGGCGCGCCAGCAGAATGTGCTCACGCGTCTGCGGCATCGGACCGTCCGCCGCCGAGACCACCAGAATCGCCCCGTCCATCTGCGCGGCACCGGTGATCATGTTCTTCACATAGTCCGCGTGCCCCGGACAGTCCACGTGCGCGTAGTGCCGGTCATGCGTCTCGTACTCCACATGCGCGGTGGCAATCGTAATACCCCGCTCACGCTCTTCCGGCGCATTGTCAATCTGGCTGAAGTCCTGCGCGACCCCACCGTACTCAGCCGCCAGTACCTTCGTCATCGCCGCCGTCAGCGTCGTCTTGCCATGGTCAACATGACCAATCGTGCCAACGTTTACGTGCGGCTTGCTGCGCTCAAATTTCGCCTTGGCCACGGTTCACCTCTTACCCGTCAAAATCAAAGACCGAATCCGACCGAACAGGATGTTCAGCCGGCCTTTTTAATCACTTCTTCCGCGATGCTGTTGGGCGCCTCGGCATAGCCGTCGAACTCCATGGAGTAGGCAGCCCGGCCCTGCGTCGCCGAACGGAGATCGGTAGCATACCCGAACATCTCCTTGAGCGGCACCGCCGCGCGGATGATCTTACCGCCAGGACCGTCTTCCATGCCCTGGAGCGTGCCCCGGCGCCGGGTCACATCGCCCATGACATCGCCCATGAAGTCCTCCGGCGTCGTCACCTCGACCTTCATCATGGGCTCGAGCAGCACCGGGTTGCCCTTCATGAACCCATCCTTGAACGCCATCGAGCCGGCGATCTTGAACGCCATCTCCGAGGAGTCGACATCGTGGTAGGAGCCATCGAAGAGTTCGACCTCGAGGTCGACGACCGGGAAGCCGGCGAGCACGCCGTTTTCCATCTGCTCCTGAATGCCCCGATCCACCGAAGGAATGTACTCCTTGGGCACGACACCGCCGACGATCTTGTTGCGAAAGTCGTAACCTTCGCCGCGCTCGCGGGGGCGCATCCGGATCCAGACATGGCCGTACTGACCGCGCCCGCCCGACTGCCGGACGAACTTGCCCTCGACTTCCACCGGCTCGCGGATCGCCTCGCGGTAGGCCACCTGCGGTTCACCGACCTTGGCCTCGACCTTGAACTCGCGCTTGAGCCGATCGACGATGATCTCGAGATGCAGCTCGCCCATGCCGGAAATGATGGTCTGGCCCGACTCGTCGTCGGTGCGCACCTGGAAGGACGGGTCCTCCTGGGCGAGCTTACCCAGGGCAATGCCCATCTTCTCCTGGTCACTCTTGGTCTTGGGCTCGACCGCCACGGAGATCACCGGATCCGGGAACTCCATGCGCTCCAGGGTCACGCGGTTGCTGTTATCGCAGATCGTCTCGCCGGTGGTGATGTCCTTGAGACCGATGGCCGCGGCGATGTCGCCGGCCCGCACTTCGCTGATCTCTTTACGCTCCTTGGAGTGCATCTGGACGATGCGCCCGAGCCGTTCCTTCTTGCCCTTGACCGGGTTGTAGACCGTGTCACCGGTCTTGACCACACCCGAGTAAACGCGGAAGAACGTCAGCGTGCCGACGTAAGGGTCGGTCGCGATCTTGAACGCCAGGGCGGCGAAGGGCTCGTCGTCGTCGGACTTGCGGATGACCGTGCTGCCATCCTCGAGCTCGCCCTCGATATCCGGGACCTCGCTCGGTGACGGCATGTACTCGACCACGGCATCGAGCATGGCCTGGACGCCCTTGTTCTTGAACGCCGAGCCACAGAGCACCGGCACCACCTCGTTGGCGATGGTCTGCACGCGAAGGCCGTGATTGATTTCGTCCACCGTAAGCTCCTCGCCGCCGATGTACTTGTCCATCATGTCCTCGCTGGCTTCAGCGGCGGCCTCAACCAGCGCCTCGCGATAGCGGGCGGCGTCCTCGGCGTACTCCGCCGGGATGTCGACCTCTTCGTAGGTCGTGCCCATGTCCTGCTCATTCCAGTAGATCGCCTTCTGGCGGATCAGGTCGATCACGCCGGCGAAGGAATCCTCGGCGCCGATGGGCAGCTGGACCGGTACCGCGTTGCAGCCCAGACGCTGCTTGAGCATGTCGACGCAGCGGAAAAAGTCCGAGCCCATCTTGTCCATCTTGTTGACGAACACCATGCGCGGGACGCCGTAGCGGTTGGCCTGCCGCCAGACGGTCTCGGTCTGCGGCTCGACACCGGCGTTGGCGTCGAGCACACAGACGGCGCCATCGAGCACCCGCAGGGAGCGCTCCACCTCGATGGTGAAGTCCACGTGCCCGGGCGTGTCGATGATGTTGATGCGGGTCTCGGGGTACTGCTGGTCCATGCCCCGCCAGAACGTGGTGGTGGCCGCAGAAGTAATGGTGATGCCACGCTCCTGTTCCTGGTCCATCCAGTCCATGACCGCGGCGCCGTCATGCACCTCGCCCATCTTATGGGAGATGCCCGTGTAGAAGAGGATACGCTCGGTGACTGTCGTCTTGCCGGCGTCGATGTGCGCCATGATGCCAATATTGCGATAGCGCTCGATCGGTGTCTTGCGTGCCAAAACCTATTACCCCTGAACCTTATTACCAGCGGAAATGCGAGAAGGCCTTGTTGGCCTCCGCCATACGATGGGTATCTTCCCGCTTTTTCACCGCACTGCCACGACCCTCGGCCGCTTCCAGCAGCTCGTTGCCGAGGCGATGCCCCATCGTGGCCTCACTGCGCTTGCGCGCGGCCTCGATCACCCAGCGCATGCCGAGCGTGTTGCGCCGCTGCGGGCGCACCTCCACCGGCACCTGATAGGTGGCACCGCCGACGCGGCGCGACTTCACCTCGACCACCGGCCGAACCTTGTCGAGCGCCGTCTCCAGCACTTCCATCGGCTCGCCACTGTGCTTTTCGGCGATCCGGTCGAGCGCGGTGTAGACGATCTTCTCGGCCACCGCCCGCTTGCCGTCGCGCATGATCATGTTCACGAAACGCGTGAGCATCTCGCTGTCATACTTCGGGTCCGCGAGGACCTTGCGCTTCGGGACTTCTCTTCTTCTCGGCATGATTGTCTACCCGCTTATCCTTTTGGCCGCTTGGCGCCGTACTTCGAGCGTCCTTGGCGGCGCTTGCTGACACCGGCGGTGTCCAGCGAGCCGCGGACGACGTGATACCGCACACCGGGAAGGTCCTTGACACGGCCGCCGCGAATCAGCGCGACCGAATGTTCCTGGAGGTTGTGCCCCTCACCGCCGATATAGCTGGCGACCTCGTAGCCGTTGGTCAGCCGCACGCGCGCGACTTTCCGCAGCGCCGAGTTCGGCTTCTTCGGGGTGGTGGTGTAGACGCGGGCGCACACACCTCGACGCTGAGGACAGGCCTCGAGCGCGGGCACGTTGCTCTTCTCGTGCCGGCGCTTGCGAGGCTTGCGCACCAGCTGATTGATCGTGGCCATAGAGTTCTGACTCCCGTCCTTCAACGAACGCCGGAGTGGAAGGCCCAACTCCGGCGAAAGCCGTTAAGTGTAGGATCGGGCTTCATGGGTGTCAACCAGAAGCCCGGTCCGCTAGTTTTCCGACAGATCCGGTGCATCGGTGGTCGCAGCACCCCCGCCGAGGCCGAACTGCGGCGCCATCGGAATCATCGGCGCCGGCGTCTCGCGACGCTGCCGCTGGCGTTCCTGATGGTACGCATAGCCCGTCCCGGCGGGGATCAGACGCCCGACGATCACGTTCTCCTTGAGACCGCGCAGGTCGTCCCGCGCCCCGCGGGTGGCCGCATCGGTGAGCACCCGGGTGGTCTCCTGGAACGACGCCGCCGAGATGAACGAATCGGTGGCCAGCGACGCCTTGGTGATCCCCAGCAGCTGGGGCTCCCAGATGGCCGGCTCGCGACCCTGCTCGACGAGCTGCTCGTTTTCTTCCTCGACGCGTCCCCAGTCGGCCTGCTCGCCGCGCAGATAACGCGTATCCCCGGGGTTGCGGATCTCGACCTTGCGCAGCATCTGGCGACTGATCACCTCGATGTGCTTGTCGTTGATCTTCACGCCCTGCAGGCGATAGACGTCCTGGATTTCCTTGACCATGTACGCCGCCAGCTCGGCGACACCCAGCAGACGCAGGATGTCGTGCGGGTTGGGCTCACCATCGGCGATCACCTCGCCCTTTTCGACGAACTCGCCCTCGAACACGGTGACGTTACGATGCTTGGGGATCAGCTCCTCGTACTCTTCGCCATCCGGCGTGGTCAGCACCAGGCGCTGCTTGCCCTTGGTGTCCTTGCCAAAGCTCACGGTGCCCGAGGTCTCGGCAAGAATCGCCGGCTCCTTGGGCTTGCGGGCCTCGAACAGGTCCGCCACCCGCGGCAGACCGCCGGTGATGTCACGCGTCTTGGACGACTCCTGCGGAATACGGGCGATCACGTCACCCACATCCACCTCGGCATTGTCCTCGACGCTGACGATGGCGCCGGCCGGCAGGGCGTAATGCGCCGGGATCTCGGTGCCGGCCAGGTTCAGGTCATTGCCCGCCTCGTCGACCAGCTTGACCACCGGACGCAGGTCCTTGTAAGCCACCTTGTCCCCGGTGCTGCTGCGCACATGCTCGCCAGTGCCGCGACTCTTGGGATCGGTCACCACCAGACTGCTGAGGCCGGTGACCTCGTCGGTCTCGCGGTTCACCGTGACACCCTCGACGAAGTCGTAGAACTTCAGCCGGCCCTTCACCTCGGTGATGATCGGGTGGGTATGCGGATCCCAGTTGGCCACGACCTGGCCGGCCTCGACCGCCTCCTGCTCGGCGACGGCGATGGTCGCACCATACGGCACCTTGTAGCGCTCACGCTCGCGGCCGGCCTCATCCATGACCGTGATCTCGCCCGAGCGGGACACGGCCACCAGGTTGCCGGACTGATGCGCCACGGTCTTGAGGTTGTGGAGGCGCACCGTGCCCGCGGACTTGACCTGCACATTGCTGATGGCCGCGGCCCGGGAGGCGGCGCCACCGATGTGGAAGGTCCGCATCGTCAGCTGGGTGCCCGGCTCGCCGATGGACTGCGCCGCGATGACGCCCACCGACTCACCCACGTTCACCTTATGGCCACGCGCCAGGTCCCGGCCGTAGCAGGCCGAGCAGACGCCGTGACGGGTCTCGCAGGTGATCGGCGAGCGCACCCAGATCTCGTCCACGCCTTCGCTCTCGACCGCCTCGATCTGGCGCTCGTCCAGCAGGGTGCCCTGCTCAACCAGGACCTTGCCGGTGCCCGGCTGCACGACGTCCTGGGCCACGACCCGGCCCAGCACGCGCTCACCCAGGGCCTCGACCACGTCACCGCCCTCGATGAGCGGCGTCATACGCAGGCCGCGATGGGTGCCACAATCCTGCGAGGTGACCACCAGATCCTGCGATACGTCCACCAGCCGGCGGGTGAGATAGCCGGAGTTGGCCGTCTTCAGCGCCGTATCCGCGAGGCCCTTACGGGCACCGTGGGTGGAGATGAAGTACTGCAGAACGTTCAGCCCCTCACGGAAGTTCGCCGTGATCGGCGTCTCGATGATCGAGCCATCGGGCTTGGCCATCAGGCCGCGCATGCCGGCAAGCTGGCGGATCTGCGCCGGCGAGCCACGCGCGCCCGAGTCGGCCATCATGAAGATCGAGTTGGTCGACTTCTGCACCAGCTCGCTGCCTTCGCTGTCGGTGACCGTCTCCTTGCCGAGTTTTTCCATCATCGCGGTGGCCACCTCCTCGTTGGTCCGCGACCAGATGTCGACCACCTTGTTATAGCGCTCGCCATTGGTGACGAGACCCGAGGCGTACTGATCCTCGATGTCCTTCACCTCGACCTCGGCATCGGTCAGGATCTGCTCCTTCTCGCCCGGGATGACCATGTCTTCCATGCCAATGGACACCGCCGCACGGGTGGACATCCGAAAGCCCAGGTACATGATCTGGTCGGCGAAGATGACCGTCGCCTTCAGACCCAGCCGCCGATAGCACTGGTCGATCATCTCCGAGATGGCCTTCTTGGTCATGTCGCGGTCGACAAGATCGAACGGCAGGCCCTCGGGAACGATGTTGTAGATCAGCGCCCGGCCAACGGTGGTCTCCACCCGCCGGGTGGACTCGCTGCGCTGGCCCTCGTCGTCGACCACGACCTCGTGGAAGCGCACCGTCACCCGCGCCTGAAGGCCGACCCGCCCGCTTTCGTAGGCGCGATGGACCTCGTCGAGGTCGGCGAAGGTCATGCCCTCGCCCTGCTGGCGCTGGAGCACCAGCGACATGTAATACAGCCCCAGCACGATGTCCTGCGAGGCGCCGATGATCGGCTCGCCGGAGGCCGGCGCCAGGACGTTGTTGGTGGCCATCATCAGGGCCCGGGCCTCGAGCTGTGCCTCGAGCGCCAGCGGCACGTGGACCGCCATCTGGTCGCCGTCAAAGTCGGCGTTGAACGCCGGACACACCAGCGGGTGCAGCTGCACCGCCTTGCCCTCGACCAGCACCGGCTCAAAGGCCTGGATGCCGAGACGATGCAGGGTCGGCGCCCGGTTGAGCATCACCGGATGCTCGCGGATGACCTCCTCGAGGATGTCCCAGACTTCGGCGGTCTCGCGCTCGACCATCTTTTTGGCCGCCTTGATGGTGGTGGCCAGGCCCAGCCGCTGCAGGCGCGAGAAGATGAACGGCTTGAACAGCTCCAGCGCCATGCGCTTGGGCAGGCCGCACTGATGCAGCCGCAGGGTGGGGCCGACCACGATCACCGACCGGCCGGAGTAGTCCACGCGCTTGCCCAGCAGGTTCTGCCGGAAACGGCCCTGCTTGCCCTTGATCATGTCCGCCAGCGACTTCAGCGGCCGCTTGTTGGTGCCGGTGATGGCCCGTCCACGGCGGCCGTTGTCGAGCAGTGCATCCACCGATTCCTGGAGCATGCGCTTTTCGTTGCGCACGATGATGTCCGGCGCGGACAGATCCAGCAGCCGACGCAGGCGATTGTTGCGGTTGATCACCCGGCGATACAGATCGTTGAGATCCGAGGTCGCGAAACGCCCGCCGTCCAGCGGCACCAGCGGCCGCAGGTCCGGTGGCAGCACCGGCAGGACGGTCATGATCATCCACTCCGGCCGATTCCCCGACTCGAGGAACGACTCGACCAGCTTGAGCCGCTTGGACAGCCGCTTGATCTTGGTCTCGGAGTTGGTGGCATCCATCTGCTCACGGAGGGTTTCGGTCTCCTCGCGCAGATCGAGGTTCTTGAGCAGGTGGCCGACGGCCTCGGCGCCCATGCGGGCGTCGAACTCGTCACCGTACTGCTCCATGGCGTCCAGATACTGCTCGTCGCTCAGCAGCTGACCCTTCTTGAGCGGGGTCATGTTGGGCTCGATGACCACGAACGCCTCGAAGTAGAGGATGCGCTCGATGTCACGCAGGGTCATGTCCAGCAACAGGCCGATGCGCGAGGGCAGCGACTTCAGGAACCAGATGTGCGCGGCCGGACTGGCCAGGTCGATATGCCCCATGCGCTCACGGCGCACCTTGGCCAGGGTGACCTCGACGCCGCACTTCTCGCAGACCACGCCGCGATGCTTGAGGCGCTTGTACTTGCCGCACAGGCACTCATAGTCCTTGACGGGGCCGAAGATCTTCGCGCAGAAGAGCCCATCCCGCTCCGGCTTGAATGTCCGGTAGTTGATGGTCTCGGGCTTTTTCACCTCGCCAAACGACCATGACCGGATCTTCTCCGGCGATGCCAGTCCGATGCGGATGCCATCAAAGTCGTCGAGCTGGGCGCCCGGCTGTTTGAACAGATTCAGTAGGTCTTTCATATCGGCTACCCGTTCAGTCCTGCTCGAGCTCGATATCAATACCGAGGGAGCGAATCTCTTTGACCAGCACATTGAAGGATTCGGGCATGCCCGCCTCCATCTGGTGCTCGCCATCGACGATGTTCTTGTACATTTTGGTCCGGCCGGCGACATCGTCGGACTTGACCGTCAGCATTTCCTGCAGGGTGTAGGCAGCGCCGTACGCCTGCAGGGCCCAGACCTCCATCTCGCCGAAGCGCTGGCCACCGAACTGCGCCTTGCCGCCCAGCGGCTGCTGGGTGACCAGGCTGTAGGGCCCGGTGGAGCGCGCGTGCATCTTGTCGTCGACCAGATGGTTCAGCTTGAGGATGTGCATGTAGCCCACGGTCACCGGCCGATCGAATGGATCGCCGCTACGGCCGTCGTACAGCTGCGCCTGACCGCTTTCCGGCAGCCCGGCGAGTCGGAGCATGTTCTTGATCTCGCCCTCATTGGCGCCATCGAACACCGGCGTCGCCATCGGCACGCCACCACGGAGATTTTCGCAGAGCTCGACGATTTCCTCGTCGGTGAACGAGTCGAGGTCCTCGCGCTTGCCGCTGGAGTTGTACACCTTCTCGAGAAAGCCGCGCAGTTCGTCGACCTTCCGCCGGGCATCGAGCATCTCGCCGATGCGTCGGCCCAGTCCCTTGGCGGCCCAGCCCAGATGCACCTCGAGCACCTGCCCGATGTTCATCCGCGACGGCACACCGAGCGGTGACAGCACCACGTCGATGGGCTCGCCGTCGGCGGAGAACGGCATGTCCTCCACCGGCACGACGCGGGAGATCACCCCCTTGTTGCCGTGACGGCCGGCCAACTTGTCACCGGCCTGGATGCGCCGGCGCACGGCCAGGTAGACCTTGACCATCTTGAGCACGCCGGGTGCCAGGTCGTCACCGGCACCGATCTTTTCCTTTTTCTCCTCAAGCCGTGCATCGAAGGCCTCGCGCTGGGCCTTGAGCTGGGCCTGGACCGCCTCGAGACGCGCCATCGCGCTTTCGTCGCGCAGGCGGATCTCGAACCAGCGGCGCCGGTCGATGCCGTGCAGGTACTCGGCGGTGATCTCGGTGCCGGCCTTGAGCTGCTCGGGCCCACCGTCAGCCACCTGGCCGATCAGCGACTGCTCGAGCCGCGCGAAGGCGTCATCCTCGAAAATCCGGTACTGATCATCGAGATCCTTGCGCACGTCGGCGAGTGCATCGGCCTCGATGGAAAGGGCCCGGGCATCCTTCTCGACGCCATCACGGGTGAAGACCTGGACGTCGATGACCGTGCCATCCATGCCCGAGGAGACCCGCTGCGAGGTGTCCTTCACGTCCGAGGCCTTCTCGCCAAAGATGGCCCGCAGGAGCTTTTCCTCCGGGGTCAGCTGGGTCTCGCCCTTGGGCGTGACCTTGCCGACCAGAATATCGCCGGCCTTGACCTCGGCACCCACGTAGACGATGCCCGACTCATCCAGCTTGGACAGCGCGCTCTCACCCACGTTGGGGATATCGGCGGTGATTTCTTCCGAGCCCAGCTTGGTGTCGCGGGCGACGGCCGTCAGCTCCTCGATATGGATCGTGGTGTAGCGGTCCTCCTGGACGACGTTCTCCGAGATCAGGATCGAGTCCTCGAAGTTATAGCCGTTCCAGGGCATGAACGCGACGCGCATGTTCTGGCCCAGCGCCAGCTCGCCCATGTCGGTGGACGGGCCGTCGGCCAGCACATCGCCGCGACCCACCCGGTCGCCGGGGCGCACCAGCGGCTTCTGGTTCTGGCAGGTGCTCTGGTTGGAGCGCGTGTACTTGGTCAGGTTGTAGATGTCGACGCCCGGCTCGCCGGACTGCGCCTCATCATCGTTCACCCGGACCACGACCCGGGCGGCGTCGACCTGATCGACGATACCGCCGCGGTCGGCCACCACGGTGACGCCCGAGTCGACCGCCACGGCCCGCTCCATGCCCGTGCCCACCACGGGCTTTTCGGCCCGCAGGGTCGGCACCGCCTGGCGCTGCATGTTCGAGCCCATCAGCGCCCGGTTGGCGTCATCATGCTCGAGGAACGGCACCATGGACGCCGCCACCGAGACGATCTGCTTGGGCGAGACGTCCATGTACTGGACCTTGTCCGGCGAGGACATGCCGAACTCGTTCTGGTGCCGGATCGAGATCAGCGAGTCCACCAGATCGCCCTGCTCGTCGATACGGGCGTTGGCCTGGGCGATGATGTAGCGGCTCTCCTCGATGGCGGACAGATAATCCACCTGGTCGGTGACCCGACCATTCTCGACCCGCCGATAGGGGGTCTCGAGAAAGCCATAGCTGTTCAGCCGGGCGTAGCAGGCCAGGGAGCTGATCAGACCGATGTTCGGCCCCTCGGGCGTCTCGATCGGGCAGACCCGGCCATAATGGGTGGGGTGCACGTCACGCACCTCGAACCCGGCCCGCTCGCGGGTGAGGCCGCCCGGTCCCAGCGCCGAGACCCGGCGCTTATGGGTGACCTCCGAGAGGGGGTTGTTCTGATCCATGAACTGCGAGAGCTGCGAGGAGCCGAAGAACTCCTTGATCGCCGCGGCCACGGGCTTGGCGTTGAGCAGCTCCTGGGGCATCAGCCCCTCGCTTTCCGCCAGACTGAGGCGCTCGCGCACGGCCCGCTCGACCCGCACCAGCCCGATGCGGAAGTTGTTCTCGGCCATCTCGCCGACACAGCGCACCCGGCGGTTGCCGAGGTGGTCGATGTCATCGACGGTGCCCTTGCCGTTGCGGATGTTGATCAGCTCGCGCAGGACCGCAAGGATGTCCTCGTTGTCGAGCACGCCACTGCCTTCGACCTCGTCCCGGCCGACCCGCAGGTTGAACTTCATGCGCCCCACGGCGGAGAGGTCGTAGCGATCCTCGCTGAAGAACAGGTTGGCGAACAGGTTCTCGGCGGCGTCCTTGGTCGGCGGCTCGCCCGGGCGCATCATCCGGTAGATCTCGATGAGCGCCTCAAGCGGCGTCGTGGTCGTGTCGATGTTGAGCGTATTGGAGACGTACGGGCCCTGATCGACGTCGTTAATGAACAGCACCCGAAAGGTCTTGATGCCGTTATCGCGCAGCGACTGCACCAGCTCTTCGGTCAGCTCGGTGTTGGCCGAGGCCAGCACTTCGCCGGTGGACTTGTCGATGATGTCTTCGCCCAGGATCCGTCCCACCAGATAGTCGTCGGGCACCTGGAGCTTTTTCAGCCCGGCCTTATCCATCTGGCGGATGTGGCGCGCGGTGATGCGCCGGCCCGCCTCGACGATGACATTGCCCTCGCCGTCCTTGATCTCGAAGGTCGCGGTCTCACCGCGCAGCCGCTCCGGCACCAGGTCCAGATCGGCGCCCTTCTTGCGCAGGTGATAGGTGTTCTTGTCGAAGAACAGGTCCAGGATCTGCTGGTTGTCATAGCCCAGCGCACGCAGCAGCACCGTGGCCGGAAGCTTGCGCCGGCGGTCGATGCGCACATAGATCGAGTCCTTGGGATCAAACTCGAAGTCGAGCCAGGAGCCGCGATAGGGAATGACCCGCGCGGTGAACAGCAGCTTGCCCGAGCTGTGCGTCTTGCCCTTGTCATGATCAAAGAACACGCCCGGCGAGCGGTGCAGCTGCTGGACGATCACCCGCTCGGTGCCATTGATGACGAACGTGCCATTGCGGGTCATGAGCGGCATTTCGCCCATGTAGACTTCCTGCTCGCGGATGTCCTTGACCGCGCGGGTGTCCTTGTCATTGATGACGAGGCGCACGAGCACGCGCAGCGGCGCCGCGTAGGTCATGCCGCGGAGCTGGCACTCCTTGACGTCGAAGGACGGCTCGCCAATGCGATAGTTGACGTACTCGAGCCGGGCACTGCCGGAGTAGCTCTCGATCGGGAACACCGAATCGAGGGCCGCCTGCAGGCCTTTGTCGTCCCGCTTGTCCGGGTCCTGTTCAAGCTGCAGGAAATCCCGGTAGGATTCGATCTGCGAGGTCAGCAGATAGGGAACATCCAGCACCTTCGGCTGTTTGCCAAAGTCATTGCGGATGCGCTTTTTTTCAGTAAACGTATAGGCCATCGAGGTTCCTCAACGAGGTCGGGGTCCGCCGTGTGCAAGGCTTCGAGGACTCGCCCAATGCAAGCACTCGCAGACTTGGACACAACGGCCGTCAACGGATTCCGACTACAACAGATTCTTCACAAGCACCAAAGGGCCAACGGCCGGTTCGACCGTCAGCCCCCATCAACGCCGGTTCTGTGGCGCTGGTCTGGTCAAGCCCTACTTGAGCTCGACCGTGGCGCCCGCCTCTTCGAGCTGACCCTTCAGCTCGTCGGCTTCTTCCTTGGTGGCGCCTTCCTTGACCGGCGCCGGGACGCCCTCGACCAGCGTCTTGGCCTCCTTGAGACCCAGACCCGTGGCGCCGCGGACCGCCTTGATGACGCCGACCTTGTTCTCGCCGAAGCCCGTCAGGACTACGTCGAACTCGGTCTGCTCTTCGGCGGCTTCACCCTCACCGCCACCGGCGGCGGGTGCTGCAGCGACGGCGGCGGCAGCGGTGACACCAAACTTCTCTTCCATCGCCTCGATGAGCTCGACGACCTCCATGACGGTCATGTTCGAGATGCTCTCGAGGATGTCTTCCTTGGAAACGGCCATTGTGTTTTCTCCTGGCTGATTCGATTGATAATTGCGCGAACGGCAGCGACAGGGCTGTCGATCCTACTGCTTGGCGTCCTTGACCGCGGAGACGGTACGCACCAGCTTGCCGGGCACCTCGTTGAGGGTGGTGGCGAGCTTCTGTACCGGCGCCTGCATGGTCGCCATGAGGCGACTGATCGCCTCGTCGTAGGTGGGCAGTGTGGCCAGCCGGTCGATCTCGGACCCGGGGTATTTCTCCCCGCCGACCGCCAGCATTTTCACTACCAGCTGTTCGTGTTCCTTGGCAAAGCTCTTGAGAACACGGGCGGCTGAGCCGGGATCTTCCTGCGAGAACGCGAGCACCAGCGGACCTTCAAGGTCTTCGCTCATGCACTCGAACTGCGTGCCCTCGACGGCGCGCTTCGCGAGGGTGTTCTTAACCACCCGCACATAAACGCCCGCATCCCGGGCCTGCACACGCAGGCTATCCATATCACCGGCGGACAGACCCCGGTATTCCGCGGCAACCGCGGAATGGGCCTGACCAGCCACCTCAGCGACTTCCTGCACCATCCGCTTTTTCTGTTCCAGACTTACGCCCATTCAAATGCCTCCTGGAACGGCGGTTGGTAATGGCATCCGGACCCTCGGCCCGTCTGCCCCGTAACGGTGAACCCGTGCAGGAAACCTGTCCTGTCCGGCACACCGTCTACCGCTGGCGGTCGTATGACACTTACGCGGCGAACCGCACCCAACGGTCTATGACGGCTGTCTCGATGACAGCCAGCAGCCATTGACACAATGGCCGCGACATCGGAGCCGCTGACTAGGTCAGCGCCCCCAAATCCACCGGCACCCCCGGCCCCATCGTCGTGGAGACCGTGGCCCGTTTGAGATAGACACCCTTCGACGAGGCCGGCTTGATCTTCTGCAGATCATTGATCAGGGCCTGGAGGTTCTGCGCGAGGGCCTCCGGCTCGAAATCGGCCTTGCCGAGGCTGCAATGAATCAGCCCGCCACGGTCGGCGCGGTAGCGCACCTGCCCGGCCTTGGCGTTGCGCACGGCCTCGGCCACATCCGTGGCGACTGTGCCTACGCGCGGGTTGGGCATCAGCCCCCGCGGGCCCAGCAGACGGCCCAGCTTACCCACGACGCCCATGGCGTCCGGGCTGGCGATGACCACGTCATAATCCAGTTCGCCGCCCTGCATGCGCTCGGCCAGGTCGTCCATTCCCACCGTATCGGCACCGGCCGCCTCGGCGGCCTCGGCATTGGCCCCCTGGGCGAACACGGCGACCCGGACGGTCTTGCCGGTGCCATTCGGCAGCACCGTTGAGCCGCGCACCATCTGATCACCCTTGCGCGGATCAATCCCCAGATTGACGGCGACGTCGATGGACTCGGTGAACTTCGCGGTGGCGAGCTCCTTGAGCAGGTTGAACGCCTCCTGGGCCGGGTACAGGCGGTCGCGGTCGATCTTCTCTTCGAATACGCGCTGGCGCTTGGTCAGTTTTGCCATGGCGTTACACCCCCTCCACGTTCAGGCCCATGCTGCGGGCGGAGCCGGCGATCGTCTTGACCGCCGCTTCCATACCAGCGGCATTGAGATCGGGCCACTTCGTCTGCGCGATCTCCTCGAGCTGCTCACGATTCACCGTGCCCACCTTGGTGGTGTGCGGCGTGCCGCTGCCCGACTTGATGCCCGCGGCCTTTTTGAGGAGAACCGCGGCCGGCGGTGTCTTGGTGATGAACGTAAAGCTGCGGTCGGAGTAAACGGTGATCACCACCGGGGTCGGCAGACCCTGCTCCATGTCCTGGGTCTGCGCGTTGAACGCCTTGCAGAACTCCATGATGTTCAGACCATGCTGACCCAGCGCCGGCCCCACCGGCGGGCTCGGCTTGGCGGCCCCGGCGGGGACCTGCAGCTTGATGTAGGCTTCGACTTTTCTCGCCATTGATTGAGCTCCTGATGTGGGTAGTAGCGCCGGGGGCTTTCACCCCGGCTCCCCTGACGGCGGACCGCCTGACTAGGTCTTTTCGACCTGACTGAAATCGAGCTCCACCGGGGTGGAGCGACCGAAGATCAGAACCGCCACCCGCAGGCGGCTCTTCTCGTAGTTGACTTCCTCGACCACGCCATTGAAGTCGTTGAACGGGCCGTCGGTCACGCGCACCACTTCGCCGACTTCGAACAGCACCTTCGGACGCGGCTTGTCGACGCCCTCCCGGACGCGATCAAGAATGTTGGCGGCCTCGGCGTCGGAGATCGGCGCCGGGCGCCCCCGCGACGGACCGATGAACCCCATCACCCGCGGCACGTTCTTGACCAGATGCCAGGTGTCGTCGCCCATTTCCATCTGCACCAGGACATAGCCCGGGAAGAACTTGCGCTCGCTGCGACGCTGCTGGCCTTCCTTCATCTCGACGACTTCTTCCGCGGGTACCAGCACCTCGCCGAACTCGTCTTCCATGCCGGCCCGCGCGATGTGCTCCTCGAGCGCCTTTTTCACCTGGTTTTCAAACCCGGAATACGCGTGAACGACGTACCAGCGTTTCGCCATGAGTGATCAGCCTCCGGGGCGTACGAGGGCGCCAACGCCCCACATGAAAAACATATCCATCAGCCACAGCAGGATGGCGACGATGAAAACCATGACCAGCACGACCAGCGTCGTCTGAATCGACTCCTGCCGGGTCGGCCACACCACGCGGCGCAGCTCCTGGCGCGCCTCGCGGGCGAAGCTCCAGGCATTCCGCCCGGGCTGGCTGGTCATTGCGATGGCGATGGCGATGCCTGCCACGGCCACCATGCCCACCACGCGAATCAGGTCGGACTGGCCTTCGAGGCCATAGAAACCGACCACACCTGCAAGGAAGGTCGCGGCGGCCAAAGTCAGTTTGGCCTTGTCCGTACCCGTGGTCGTCGTCTGATCGTTTGCGCTCATGGAACCCGCGACGCTGTTGGTGACCGGATTAAATGGCAGGCCAGGAGGGACTCGAACCCCCAACCTACGGTTTTGGAGACCGTTGCTCTGCCAATTGAGCTACTGGCCTATACTCGCGTTTGACCGGCCATCAAACGGCGAACTCGGTAGTGTACGCAAAGCCCCGGGGTTTTGAAACCCCAGGGCCTTGACAACACGCGATCGGTTTACCCGAGGATCTTGGAGACGACGCCGGCACCGACGGTGCGGCCGCCCTCGCGGACCGCGAAGCGCAGACCCTCTTCCATCGCGATCGGCGCGATCAGCGACACGGTCATCTGCACGTTATCACCCGGCATCACCATCTCCGTGCCCGAGGGCAGGTCGCAGGCACCGGTCACATCCGTGGTCCGGAAGTAGAACTGCGGGCGGTAGCCGTCAAAGAACGGCGTGTGACGGCCGCCCTCGTCCTTGCCCAGCACATACACCTCGCACTCGAACTTCGTGTGCGGCGTGATCGACCCGGGCTTGCACAGCACCTGGCCGCGCTCGACATCATCGCGCTTGGTCCCGCGCAGCAGCGCGCCGATGTTATCCCCGGCACGCCCCTCGTCGAGCAGCTTGCGGAACATCTCCACCCCCGTGACCACCGTCTTGGTCGTCGGGTTGATGCCCACGATCTCCACATCCGAGCCGGTCTTGATGATGCCGCGCTCCACGCGACCGGTCACCACCGTGCCACGGCCCGAGATCGAGAACACATCCTCGATGGGCATCAGGAACGCACCGTCCACCGCCCGCTCCGGCTCCGGCATGTACTCGTCCATCGCCTGCACCAGCTTGACGATCGCCTGCGAGCCCATCTCCGAGGTATCCCCCTCGAGCGCCTTCAGCGCCGAGCCCGTGATCACCGGCACATCATCGCCCGGGAAGTCGTAGCTCGAGAGCAGCTCACGGACTTCCATCTCAACAAGCTCGAGCAGCTCGGCATCGTCGACCATGTCCGCCTTGTTCAGGAACACCACAATCGACGGCACACCCACCTGGCGCGCCAGCAGAATGTGCTCACGCGTCTGCGGCATCGGACCATCCGCCGCCGAGACCACCAGAATCGCCCCGTCCATCTGCGCGGCACCGGTGATCATGTTCTTCACATAGTCCGCGTGCCCCGGACAGTCCACGTGCGCGTAGTGCCGGTCATGCGTCTCGTACTCCACATGCGCGGTGGCAATCGTAATACCCCGCTCACGCTCTTCCGGCGCATTGTCAATCTGGCTGAAGTCCTGCGCGACCCCACCGTACTCAGCCGCCAGTACCTTCGTCATCGCCGCCGTCAGCGTCGTCTTGCCATGGTCAACATGACCAATCGTGCCAACGTTTACGTGCGGCTTGCTGCGCTCAAATTTCGCCTTGGCCACGGTGGTACCCCCTGAAAAGTTCACTGGATCTGGAGCCCATGGGCGGATTTGAACCGCCGGCCTCTCCCTTACCAAGGGAGTGCTCTACCCCTGAGCTACATGGGCTTTGCTCTGGAGCGGGTGATGGGAATCGAACCCACATCATCAGCTTGGAAGGCTGAGGTTCTACCGTTGAACTACACCCGCGTGCCCGGGCCCGCGTCGGCCGCGGGTCAGAAATCTGGTGGAGGGAGGAGGATTCGAACCCCCGAAGGCTGTGCCAGCAGATTTACAGTCTGCCCCCGTTGACCGCTTGGGTATCCCTCCAGAATCAAGCCCTGAATGTTGGTGAATGCGGGGGCGGATGTCAAGGGTGCCTCATCTCCGTCCCGAGGGACCCGGCTTGAGCCTTAACTCATATGGCGTGGGCTATCTGAGTCGACCTTCACGCCCACTCGAGATACATCACCCCCTCGTCAATGATGCCCGCCACATTCTCAACATTCTCGGTCGATTCGGCGAATTCGACCAAAAGACTCTCCTCAGAGACAGCCGGGTTATTCTCGATCGCGTTGAGCCAAAACTCGAACCCATCATCATCGGGCGACCGACCGAGCACGTTGTTGTAAAGGGCATCAACATAGGCTCTATCAGTCAGTGAGGCGCCGTACTTTTCGGCCATCTCATCGGACGCAACGAACTCCGCAGCGACCTCATCCACCCCAACACCTGACTCGAGGGCGTTGACCCAAAAGCCAAGCCCTTCCAGATCCGGCAACCGATCAAATGCAGCCTTATAGATTCTGTACGCCTGAGCTTCGAGAGAGTCGCCGGAGGGCCCTATTACGAGTCGATCGTCGGAGAACGCAACCTCGCTGAACCCCGAAAAATCCACCGTACTGCCATTAGATGTTAGCGTTAACCCACTCTCGCTTTGACGTGCCTCACTGTCTTGGTAACTGATGCCTGGGCGCCAGACGTCTTCACCCAACCCTGCGTCCAGGTCGACACCGCCCGCGAAGCCGCTGACGCGGTCGTCGCCGCCCCGCAACTCGATCGTGGAAGCAAGGTCTCCGAGGTTTACAATGTCGGTGTGTTCGGTGAACACGACATGTTCAACCCCGTGGGCGGCCTCGTCCGTATCCGGTGCGAGCCGAATGTTCCCGACCTCGCCGAACGCCGCCGAGTTCTTCGTCCCCGATGCCCAATCGTAGACGCTGCCGAGGGTCTCGGTCTCGCCGATCGAGATTCGACCGGATTCAAGATCTGCGTCGACACGGCCGCCAACTTCTCCGAGGTAGAGCTTATCCTGCCCTGTGGTGCCGAAAAGCCACATAAAGTCCGAGCCCTCGGCGCCAGAGAGATCAAGATCAAAGCTCACCGTCGAAAAGCCGCTGACGACCGAATCGCCCGCTGCAGACGACTCATCAACTCGGTAGGTGATACCCGACCCATCATCCGCACGCCCGTACATCTGCTGGAGCGCATGAATATCGAGGGGCCCAAACGATAGCGTGTTCACAGGTGAGTAATATGATGGTGACGTATCGATCGCATTGTAGGTCATGACCGACATCAATGGCGTATCAAGTGCATCGGGAAGCACTGCCGATTCATATCCACCATTGTAGGGCTGCGGATGCTTAAGCCCCAGCGAGTGACCGATCTCGTGGATCAGGGTCTCCGCGAAGTCACGCCCTACGAGATCCGTACTGACGAAATTATTCCCATATTCGTAGTAATCACTCGGGTAGTTCGCATACCCTCCCATGGTCATGTTGTGCGTCCCGAAGCGAACATCCCCTTCCCCGGGGGCTACTTCCTCAAAGCTGAGCCCGGTAAACGCTGCCACCTGATCAAAAACCGCCTGGGTTAGATCCTTTTCCCTCTGACTGAAGGCCTCGAATTGCGCAGACTCTCCAGTCGGTACGTAGCTGTAATCCGAATACGGAGGCCGCTCACTCTCGGTATAGAAGGAATACGTAACTGGTTTACTGCTCAATGTCTGTCCGTATGCGAGCGCATCCTCATGCGTTGCCATGAGCGCTTTGAATGCGTCCGTACCCGATCCAAGCCAGTCCGTGTTGTAGTCATAGGCCATCGTTCGATCTCCTTTGCCTTCAGCGTCGGCCGCTGCCTCCATGCGACGACACCGGTACCCCGGCGGGAAGCCGCGGCACTTGAGCATCAAGCTGTATCGTGATGCTGTATTACCCTCGGCATGACATACCCCAACACCCAGGAGCGGAATGACGCAACCAATGACTGCACACCCTCCCTCCACTCAGTGGACGCTGTCACTGATCGTGCCGGTTCTGAACGAGGCCCACTCACTCAGGCGATTTCTGGATGAAACGCTCGAGGTACTGCTGCCGGTGGTGCCCGCCCTGGAGGTAATCTTCATCGACGATGGCTCAACTGATGGAACCCTAGAAATCCTGCGTGAGCTGTCGAGCACTTATCCAGGCGCACGATATGTGTCCTTTTCGAGGAATTTCGGCAAAGAGGCTGCCTTGAGCGCCGGCCTCCAGCATGCGACGGGGGATGCGGTCGTCCCCATGGATGCGGATCTGCAGCACCCCCCGGAAGCGGTGATCGATTTCATCGACGTCTGGCGTCACCGAGGCGTCGAGGTGGTGTACGGCATCCCCGCATCCAAACAAGCAGAGACGGCTAGCAAGACCGCCACTTCCTCCTGGTTCTATCGGTTGTTCAATAAAATATCCGAGGTTGATATCCCTGCTTCCGCCGGTGACTTCCGCCTGCTTGACCGTGTGGTGGTGGATACGATCAATCGGCTGCCCGAGCGTAACCGTTTTATGAAAGGCATCTATGCCTGGGCCGGTTTCCGATCTGAAGCAGTTATCTATCAACAACGTGGACGTCTGACGGGAACGAGCCGATTCAATTACTGGAAACTATGGAACTTTGCGCTCGACGGTTTCATTGGCTTTTCAACCTGGCCGTTAAGAATCTGGACCTACATCGGCGGTATCATCGCTTTATCAGCCTTCGTGTATATGGCCATCATTATCACCAAGACACTGATATGGGGTATCGATACGCCCGGATATGCTTCGCTGATGTCTGCGGTTCTCTTTTTCGGGGGCATGCAATTGCTGTCGATCGGCATACTCGGTGAGTACGTCGCGAGGATGTTTTCTGAGACCAAACGTCGACCGCTATACGTCGTCATGGAGACCGATTCCACATGAGTGGTCTAGAAACGTCTTCCATACGATACATGATTTCAGGGGCGAGATCGCTGAGGGATCCAACTGGTCCCGTTGGCCTATTGATTGCTGTAGCGATTGCCGGGACGTACATTACGCTACTTTTTCCTGCCGGGTTCGTGACCGGCGATGCCCCGTGGTGGCACGCTCAGCGAGAAGACATCTCGCAGTACCTTGCGGGGCTTAACGCCTTCCTCGCTGAGCCGTGGAACTTTCCCCTCCTATCTGTTCAATCAATTGTCTACCCGCAAGGCACGAATGCGATTTTCCTGGATGTAATCCCCGCGCTCGCCCTTATTCTGAAACTCTTTGTTCCGGACACTGCGCTACCCATCAACCCTTACGGTGCCTGGCTGGCCGCATCCATTACTCTGCAAGCCGTCTTCGGGTGGCTGATCCTCCGCACACTGCAGGTCCGTCAGTGGGGGGCGCTCATCGCGCTTTCCTTTTTTCTGGTCAGCTTTCCCGCCCTCACACATCGCCTTGGCCATGTCAGCCTCACCTCCCATTGGCTACTTCTTGCAGGCCTGCTGCTCTACCTAAGGGGCTGGCAAGAGACCCGACTCCCCCTCATCAGCTGGTCCGCGCTGCTACTGATCGCCTTTTATATCAACCTCTACCTAACGGCGATGCTCATTCCGCTCTATGCCGTATCAGTTCTGGCTGTAACTCCCTGTCGCGGGCAGCTCCGCTTTGCATCAAAGGCCGCCCTCGCTTTTGTTCCAGTCGCCGCATCGACATTGGTCACCATCCTTCCGCTACCCGGTTCGAGCGGCGCCGAGAGCTGGGGTTTTGGCTACTACTCGATGAACCTGCTCGCGCCATTGACCGGCGGGTATCTGTTGGAAATCCCGGGGAACCCCATCGCCCATGGCGGCCAGGGCGAAGGCTTCAACTATCTGGGTTTTGGAGTGATTCTGCTTTTCTTATTGGCCGTCTGGCGTACATGCGGCAGCCGATGGCGGATCATCAATCAACATCGGTATCTCTTCATTCTCTGTATTTTGCTCACCCTCTACGCATTATCGTCACAAATCTACTTCGGTGAGACTCATATACTCACGAATCGTATCTTCAAGCCATTTGAACCTATCACTGACATTTTTCGGTCATCCGGCCGGTTCTTTTGGTTACCAGGATATACGATCGCTCTTTTTGCGGTTCTTGCCTACGCAAAAAGGCCAAACGCACACTGGGCAACCCCTGTTTTCATCGGCCTAGCGTTGATTCAATTGGTTGATCTTCAAAATCATCATGAAAATGTCTCCAGTTATCTCCATCGACCGGCGGAAGCCAGGGGCGAGATAGAAATTTGGGATGAGCACGTGCCTTCCGATGCTGAGCATCTTTTCTTTAGCCCCCTCTTCGGCTGTCAGGACGGGCCGCCGACCGATCTGCTAGCCGCCATGCGGTTCGCCATCGATGAGGGGATGACCATTAATACAGGCTATGTCGCCCGACACGCCCCAGCCTGCAACGAGGGCGCCGCGTCCAATATCGATCAGCTAGGTGATAACGTCGTTGTCTTTTTCGACAAAGATGACTATCCAAAGCGTTCGACCGCGCTCACACGATTCAATCACCGCGATGGCACATGCGATGATGGACAATCAGTGTGGATCTGCACGCCATGAGCGGCCAATTGATCGCATCCTATCTCAAGCGTGACGACCCAAGGCAGCTAAGGAGCAGTCGTCATGTTGATTGCTGAGGTTGGCCGGCTTTTCAAATTTGGGATTGTCGGGGGCGCTGCGACCGCTGTCCATCTGGCAACGGCATCTGCATTGCTCTTGATTTATCCGGGATTCTCAGTCTTTCTCACGAACTTTCTGGCATTCTGCAGCGCAGTACCGGTTTCTTTTTACGGTCACCAAAACTTTACCTTTCAACGTCAAGGCGACTCAAAAAAGTTTTTCTTGGTCGCATTCGGCGGGTTTCTAATCAATAACTTTTTCCTCGGTATCGTGGTGACGACGACACACATGAATGGCATCGCTTCCATCACAATCTCGACACTGGCGGTACCCGTACTTATCTACACCGCATCCCGCCTCTGGGTATTTCGTTGACCCGAACAGAATCGGCATGCGGACCCCGGATTCCACGTGATGAGGGACCCGAGTGTGGCTGCTGGGAGATACTCCGGCTCTTTCCCCGACCAGAGAGGAGAGAGCCACGATGCCGACCAGGAGACTACCGATGCGGCGTGTCCGCGCGCCGGTCTGAGCTAGCCGCTTCCTGAGGGTCTGGACGACGCACAGCTCGAGGCGATGCTCTACGCTAAACCCAAGCCCACACCAAGGGCGAGGCGCCCGGTACCGAACTGGTCAGCGGTTGAGCGTGAGCTCAAGCACCGCGGCATGACCCGACGACAGGTCTGGCTGGAGTACCGCGAAGTTCATCCCGACGGGTACAACTACGCGTGGTTCTGCGAGCAACTGCGCATGACTGGCAGGGCTCGCATATCCGGGCGTTCGAGTACTTCGGCGGTGTACCGGAGACGGTGGTGCCGGATAACCTTAGAAGCGGTGTGAACAAGGCCCACCGCTACGACCCGGATCTGAACATCGACTACACGCGGCTTGCCGAGCGCTACGGCGTTCGCGTGGTCCCGGCACGGGTGCGTAGCCCGCGGGATAAGAGCCTCGTCGACAACGCAGTGTTGATCATCGAGCGCGAGGCCATCAGCCAGATACCTTTCATGGACCGCCTCGCCCTGCTGCTCGATCGTGAGGTCATGGCCCGGGAGGACCGCCAGCTCGTGAGCCCGCAATGGATAAGCAAGGAGCGTAACGTCCTCATCAACGGCTCCACCAGCGTCGGCAAGTCCTACTTCGCCTGCGCGCTTGCCCAGAAAGCCTGCCGAGATGGCTACGTGATCAGCCGGGTGGGTCAAAACTGTTGGCCAAAGAAGCGGGGCCCATCACTTGGAAGTAAGGTCCCTTTGTAGGCTCCCCCTTGACTGGAATACACGGCTTGCCTAGCCAGAAGTTTCGTCCGGACCGGCGTCTCAAGCTAATTTTTGAGCATGACAGCCGCCGATCAGGACTGCGGTAACTCCGCCTGCAGCGCCCGGGCGTAGGCCTGCCGCGCCGTCTGCGCAATGGCCAGCCGCTGCTGCAGTCGGGCGATCTCCTGATCAGTGACTTGGACGTTCGTGAGCTGCGACTTCGCTGCCTCGTTCAGGCTCTCAAGGTCGTATTCGTTACCGTCGATGGTGACTGTGTTGGCCATGGTATTAGCTCCCTTTTGTGAATGAATGCAGAATAGGGTAACTGATCATCGCGTGATACTCGATGTTCGGGTGTACGCGACAGGGATATTTCAGCCAAGCTTGAGTGCGATCAGCGACCTCGCGTCTCGGTCCTTGCCGGAAAGCTGCGGAATACTCCTGAACAGGCCCGGGCGTTCGACATCGCCAACTACGACCTGCGGTCGGTGTGCCTACCACGACAGCTGGAATGGGCGGAAGGCCTCGCATCGCGCTCGGCGCATGCCGGCCACGGCATGTAGGTCACCAGACCCCGACGCTCAGAAGGGCTTTTTCGAGAGCTCTCCGGCCAAGCTATTGGCTTGGGCGATCAGCATTACCGGCATATCAAACTTGCCTCCGGCACCGCCACTGGCTTCGATCAGGTCAAGGATCGCGCCGGGGAACTTCCCGGCAAGGTGTTCGAGCGTATTGCCCTCCAAACTGAGTCCTGGAATATCCGAGGACTCCACCAGCCAGACGCCCGCGTCTATGTCATGGATGGCTTTCACCACGATCATCTCCAACATGAAACGGCCTCCAAACAAACCCAGCTCAATTGGTTTAGGCTACTTCTAGCGTATCCTCGCATCGTTTTGCCAAAGGATGGTCCAATGGAAGCTTGGCTGTTACCCGTCGTGGCGTTTGCCTCTGGACTGATGGTCGGCTTGGCCAGCGGTCGACGATTCAGGCGCGATCGGATCGCATGGGCTCAGCGCCGGCTTCAGTTGGTCGCACTGTCCTTGGAGGTCAAAAGCCTGCGAGCCAAGGTGGTCCCGGCGCAGAGTAACCGAACGCCGCCGGCTAAGCGGCGATTGGTACGAAGGCGACCGAGTCTAACGGGCTGGCAACGCTGGTTCATTGGCAGCGCACACCGGCTTTTCCCATGGGTCACGCGCTTCATGCGCTTTACGCCGACGACGTACATCCAGTGGCTTCAAGGCAAAAGCCGCAAATCGCACGCCGACAAGATCGCGGAGGGCAAGCGGCGCGGCCGACCATCGACGCCAGAATTCATTGTCGAGGCCATCTTGACAATCAAGCGCGAAAACTCCGGATACAGCGCCCGACGTATCGCCAACATTATCTCTGGGGGTGAACTGCGCTTTCGCATCGGCAGAACGGTAGCATGTGACATCTTGAAGGCGAATGGCTTCAAGCCGGGACCAAAGAAGGGAAAGCTGCCGCCCCGTGAGGAGGAGCCTGGCTGGGTTACCACCCTCTACAACCAACACGTGATGGCGTTCGACTTCAAGACAGTCCTAGACCTGAAGGGCGACCAACTCTACATCCTCAATATCATCGATCATGGCCGCCGCGTCCTGCATTGGTCGCGTGCGACCTACTCGCCGTCGGCCGCGTGGGTCGCCCAGCAACTGCGGAACGCATTCATGGACATGGATGACTTGCCAGAGGCCATGGTGATGGATCGTGACCAGATTTTTCTCCCGATTGCCAGGCGGATACTACCGGCGATGAACATCAAGGTCGTACGCACCGCCTATAAATGCCCGTGGCAAAACGCAGTCGTGGAGCGATTTCACCGCACACTTGATGAGGAGCTCTTGCGTTACGTCCAACCGCACCACGATCGCCACTTGAACCGTTTGCTACGCGAATTCCGTCGCTATTACAACACCGCGAGGCCCCACATGCATAACGGCGGGATTCCTCCGATTGCTCCCGACTTGAGCCAGAACCCCGCAGCAAACGATCCGGATTTTTTCAAAAAACCCCGGAGCCTTGTGCGCCGCAAGTGGCTGGGTGGCTTGCACTCGAGTTATCGCTGGGCCGCCTAAAGGCTCAGGACTCTTGGCGGACCTCGATCCCATCATCGGCGACGCGTGCCGAGATCCCAATGCGTCCGGAATTCCGCGCGCCTTGGACAAATTGTCACCGAATGCCCGATTTAAAGCTCCTACCAAGCAACGGCCACCCGGCGTGCGCGCATCGGCGCCCGGAGCCAGGTCCGAAACCTGCCGGGACTCGCTCAAAAATGGGGCAATTGAGTTTCTGGCCACTACAGTGAAGATGATTGCTTTAAACATGGTTTGGCTCTTGAACGCTGTATCCAAAGAACTCTACCCAAGGGTCTAGCTTGCTACGGCAGTGTTCATCGAACAAGAATAGGTAGTTTCCATACGAGGTCTGTACGCCAAGGGTCAGGCCCTTGCGGACGTTGGCGTAGCTTGGCGTGCGCACGGCTCGCTTTTTCGAGTGCTCGGTGAAGTTAAGCACATCTTCGTGCCAGTCCACACCGAGGAAGTCGATCACTCGACGGATTGTCGGCTCAAAGTCAGTCACCAGTTCATCGTAGCGCACGTAGCACACCCGCTCTGTCTGGCCGGGAAAGGCGGTAAACCAGCTGCTCATGACGTAGTCGTAGAGCTCGCAGGCGCTGTGTATGTCGTTAAACGCCGCCATGGCCTGGTTTTGCTTGTAGCGCTGCTTGAAGTTCGACAGCACCACGTCGTAGGGGTGGCGGATCGAGAAGACATAGCGCTTTTCGGGGAAGAGCTTCTCCAGATAGGCGATGTTCGCTGCAAGGATCGGGGTTTTATCGATCTTCACGGCCCGATCGGTGTCCAGGTGACGGTCCAGCGCCCGGTAGTAGCGGTAGCGGTGATCCAGGGCCGCCTTGTGGACATCCGCCTCACTGGCCTGCTCGCCTTTGCTCTTGACCGTGGCGAAGGCCCCGTCGTAACTCGAGACCAGTGCTCCCGTCTCCTCAGCCGTTGATACCGCCGGGTGGGCGGCTAGCGCATTCTCAAGCAACGTCGTGCCTGAGCGTGGGAAGCCGGTCATGATGAAGTAATCCCGCCGCTCATCCTCCGGCAGTGAGGGGATCACCCGCTCACGTCTGGCCTCCAGAGAGCGGATAAACGCCTCTGGGGTATAGCGCTCCTCCGCGAGCGCCTTATTTTGTATTTCGAAGGACTGCACCGCCTCGGCATGGCGGTTGCTTTTCTCCAGGCAAAGGGCGTGTAGGTGACGGAACGTAGCGCCGAGCCCGCCGGTGGCTGCGAGCACTCCGGAGCGCTCGATAAAGTCTAAACACCGCTGCCAGTCCTTGGACCAATAAAGCCGATACGCTTGCCAGTAGGCTTTGGGTATCTCACAGCCCTTGAGCCCCTCACAAAGCTTACCGAATCGGGAGAAATGCTCCTGAGCGTCTTCGCGCTCGAAAAGGCGCAGGACATCGAGCACGCGTGAGGCGTGCGACGGCTGCTCGATAAACAACAAGCGCAGATAGTAGGGCCAGGCCACCTGGTAACCAAGGCTCCCCGCTGCCACCTCGGCGGCTTGGCGCAGGTAGGCCGGATCACCCTCAGCGAGGAAAAGCCGATGGCATGCAGCTACCTCCACTCTCTGATCACCATCGCGCATGGCAGTGATCAACGCCTTATGCAGTCCTTGAGGCTGATCGGCCTGCGCCGCCTCGAGCTCAACTAAACGATCCGCAGAGTCGAAAAACCCGGAGCGTATAAAAAGATCAATCAGTTTGCGGCGCAAATACCCGCTCCGCTCAGCGATGTGCATCGCAAGGCGCAGCGTTTTCGTGCTGAGCGTCTCAGAGGCACCAAGCAGCTCGGTCATCGCATAGGAGCGGATGCAGGGATCATGGATCTGCAGTCGCTTCTCCCAACCCCGCGCGCTCGTATCATCAATCAGCCTAGGTATCAGTGCACTGGCCTGTGAGAGTTTGATTTCTTCCATGTAAAAAACACCCTAGCAGGGTCACGCGCGACCCTTTTCATGCTCTTGCTACGTAGAAAAAAGCCCCCGCCACTAAGTGACGAGGGCTTTTCTTATCAACCGTTCCTCAGGTGAGGATTCGTCGGTTAGGGGATGTCAATGATCGTTGTACCAGTGTTGTAGTCTGCTACACCACCAACCAAGACGATTGAATCATCGAGATCGGTAACGGCATCGTTACCATCGACTGTCGTGTCGGCGACGAGCACATCGGCAGGACTATCGCCGGAGTCTTGCACCGTAAACGTACCGGCATTTGCATCGAAGGTGCCCTGGAAGGCGTAGACGCCGTCATCAGCATCCGCGAGACCAGTGAAATCTGACGCACCCTTCAGCGCGTTGGTTTCCAGTCCGCCGGCAATTTGCAAGACATCGCCGTTAGCATCGCTGAAGTCCTCGACAACATCGACGCCGTTATCATATGTAGCCTCGGCATTGCCATCAGCAACGGCTGTGGAGTCAACGCCATCGTCCGCGGTCTGGACAAAGATGTTCGCCCCAGCACCGCCAGTCAGCGTATCAGCACCACCTCGGCCCGTGAGCACGTCCTCACCGTCGCCGCCAATTAGCTCGTTTTCACCGCTTGTGCCGAGCAACGAAAAATCGTCATTAGTACCGTCCTCGGCGCTCGCATCTACGTTAGAGAAGTTTGAATAACCAGCGAGTGCGCCGCTATTTGCGAGCTTCGAATCACCGAAGGTATCCAAATCGACAATGTTTTGAGTTTCCGCACCGGACGCAAGTCCATCCGCAATCACGATCGTGTCGCTACCGCTTCCACCGTCAACGCTGTCGTTGTCTACGCTATCCAACGTGGTGATATTGATGATGTCGTTGCCATCTCCGAGGTTAATCGTGTCGAGCTTAGCCGTACCCGTAACCTCATTGTCTTCATCCGAGCCAGTGATCTCAGCTCCCGAACCGTTGCTGTAACTCGACAGATCCACATCCTCAAAGCCCTGCTGTACAGCGCTGTTTGTGGAGCCGTTGAATACGCCAATCTGATCGCCCTCAGCGGACAGGTCCACGGTCATGCCACCCAGGGCACCACTGAAGACCACTTCGAGGAGATCGTGGCCGTCGCCACCATCGAGCACGTCGTCTGGATTCTCCATCGCGACTGTGTCGTCACCGCTACCGGCGGTGATAGTCATCGCCGCTGTGCTCTCGCGGGCGCTCGAACCAACTACGAGGTCACTCGCAAACTCCTCGGCATCCACGGTGGTAACGCTGTCGACCAGCGAATCACTACCTTCGAACGTGACCGTTTTGCCAGCCTCACCACCGGTGAGGTTGACCGTGACATCGTTTTCGTTGGTTGTGCCAGTCAAAGAGATATTGTGATTCTCAAAAGACCCGCCCACTTCTTTAACATGGTCAAAGGTCAGCGTTTCGACGTCGTCGACCACAAATGTCGCCTTTTCCGACGCCGTGTTGACGTTGTCAGTAGCTGCGAGGTTGATCGTAGCCGCGTCATTCGAACCGGAGGTTTCAGCGTAGCTCAGGGTAAGTGTTGAATTTTCAACGCCCTGAGCTTTCGTTAACTGACCCGCGGATGCGGCGGTCAATCCAGCTTGCACAGCGACACCAGCAGCAAGACCTGTGAAAGTCAGGTTGCTGTCGCTGTCAACAGCAACAACATTCACATCTGTGGCATTCGTGAAGTCGTAGGTGCTATTCCCGTCTTCCTTGATACCAATGGTGTCAATCGCCGTTGTGTTGAATTGGTAGTTGTTGCTGGAGCTCTCTGGTGTTGCATCAACACTCACAACATCGTCCGAGCTCGACGTGCCGGTGATCTCGAAAGTCCGGTCATCGATGCTGTTTTCGTCGATTTCGATATCAACGTAACCGGCAAACTCGGAAGCATCAAAGGACTCAATACTTCCCTCACCGACCAACTCGCCACTAGCCGTAGCAAACTTATCAGACGCCTCACCGCCAGAAACGGTGATGTCGTTGACGTTTGCGTCATTCAGACCGGTGTCGGTAGTGATCTCGATGTCATCGCCAGCCTTCACGGTGAAGTTGATTACTTCCACGTTGCTGATATTGCTCGTGTTATTGAAGCCATTTTTGACATCAATGTTGAGCGTGTCATTGCCACCAGCACCATTAACTGTCTCCGCCTTACCGGTGAAGTTAGTGATGGTGATGACGTCATCGTTGCCGGTACCGGTGATGTCATGTGCATCATTGGCGTCGCCATTGACAGTGACATCAAGCGCCAGGGCATTCGCGTCATCCGATCCAACGATGACGGTTGAACCAGCGTAAGTGCCGGCGGCGACAGTGCTTGTCGACGCGGAGAGCTTATTGCTGCCGCTGTTGAGATTCAGAGTCGTATCACCGTTGCCGTCTGTGATCTCTAAAGTAGTGGCGTCGAGGCCAGACACGTCAAGGTCAGCATTCGCATTCGAATTTGTATCGAGGTCGGCAATCACCGCCGTCTCGATGTCTTCTGCGACGAGCGTGGCGTCAGTGGTGCCAGTCCGGTCGGCAAGCTCAAAGGTGATGGAGTCGTTCTCACCGGTTGCATCAGCAAGGCTTACATCAAGGGTGCCCGTGTAATTAACGTTTGCGTCATTACCAAGGCGCAGAGCAACACCACTGGCGAGCTCTGTCAGCGTGACGTCCTGGCCTGCCGATACCGCGATGGTCTCAGCACCCGTGATAGCCGAAGCATCGATGCTGGATGCATTACTACTGGTCTCAAGCTCGATGTCTTCGACATCCGAGATGCTCAGCGCGCCAGTCGTTTCATCGAGCCCGTCGATATCCGCAATGACGGTGTCGTCTCCAGCCCCGCCGGTTACGCTGTCGTTGTTATCAAGTGTGGACCCAAAGTCGACCTTGGAATCTTCCTGTGCGAGCGTCACATCGACGTCGCCTTCAGCCAGCGTGGCATCCAGCCCCGCGGTGAGGTCGGAGGCATCCAGCGTCGTTAGCTCAGTGGAAGAACTAGTGGCCGTGAGGTTCAGCTTCGTGTCACCGGAAATGTTGAGCGTCTCGATATCGTTCGCGTCAAACGAATCCACTCGGTTGGTGATTTCGTTCGCATCGGCAGAACGCGTGGACTCCAGATTGACTGTCTCGAAGGTGTCTGCCGTTAGTTCGTCGATGTCATTCGTATTGTTAACATCCGAAGCGTCCACAATCTGAAGATCCAACAGATTATCGTTCGTGTCGGTCTCGCTAGCGATCGAAACTTTGGTGTTCCCATCATCCCCGTCGTTGGCGTCGTTACGCAGAACAATAGTCTGATCGGTGTGATTGGTGATCTTCTCGATGTTGTTGCTTGCTTGGAGATCATCAACCTCGACGTCGAATGTCACGACATCCGCTGGCAGTTCACTCAGGTCGTAGACCTGATTATCATTTTCGTCGTGGACCCCGATTGCGACAGTCTCAATGCCAGTCACACCCGCGAAATTGTCAGTGCTGAAGGAGTCGCTGTCCCCAACAAGTGTCATATCGATCTGATCATCGCCAGAACCGCCTTCGACGGTGTCGTTTTTGTCTAGCTTGGCGGCAAAGTCGAACGTGTCATCGCCGCTGCCACCGGTGATGGACAGGTTCGCGTCTTGACTCGCAGTAAGCGTTAGGTCCCCGCTAAAGTCTTCGGCGTCGAACGTTGTAACGTTGTTGCTATTGCCACCATCAGGCGTTTTGATCGAGAGATCTTGATCACCCGTGATATTGATCGTCTCGAGATCGGCACCCTCGATGTTGTTAATCGAGTTGCCGCCGGTCTCTTCGATGTTCGTGCTGTTAATGTCGTAAGTCTTGAAGCCGTCCACCCTAAGGTCCGGCCCCTCGTTACTATCGACAATCGGTCCCACGCCATCCAGCACGATTGAGACAGCGTCATTCTCTTCGGTCACGCTCGTGGCGAAATTGACCTGATAGTCAGCCTCTGTGGAATGCGCGCCGCGCATACCCACCGTCGCCAACTCATTGACGTTATCCACAATCAGGGATTCGTTATCGTTGCCGTCCTCGGTCTTGACAGACCAGAACTGCTCAACGCCGCTCATGGCATCAGCGTCGAGCGTCGTATCATTATTGTCATCGCGTCCAGTGATATTCACAACCGGGACATTCTCGACGCTGGCAGGGTTGGTGTCGGAGTTCATCCGGTAGATTTTCAGGACGTCGTCGCCGCCGACGCCATCGATGACTGAGTCGACCAGGTTCGAGGAATCGGTGCGGAAGATATCGTCAAGCTCGGATGGGTTGTCATCAGAAGGAGAGACGTTTGAGTTGGCACCACCTGTGATCACTGCGCCACTTGTAGTGAGCGTGAAAGTCTCCCCGCCAAGGGCCGCAACTTCCGTATCAACGAATGACTCCACGGCCTGTGGGGTTGACGTATCAGTATCGACCTTCACCGCGTCAAGAAGCGCCTCAGACAGATCAACGTCTTCTTGGCTCGGCGCGCCCGGCTCACTGACATCGGTGCCATAATAGTTCGCCACGGCAACTTTGTTCTGCAGGAGGTCGCGACTCTGCTGCGTCAGCTCGCTGCCGCCCTCTGAGTCGAGCAAGCTGCTAATCATGTCGACAATGACATCACCCGGCTCGCGACTGTCCATGGCGCTCGTCCAGAAGTCGATACCGTCCTGATCCTGCTCGCCCTCTCCACGTCCGAGGACGTTCTCGTAAAAGCTGCGAACAATCTCTTCGTTCGTCAGGGACTCGGGGTAGTACCCGTTCGAACTCGCGCTCTCGAACATGTCCTGCGCGATTGATTTGAGCGCCGCTTCGTTTCCGAGCTCCTCCTGTCGCGCTTCCAGGCCCTGCACCCAAAACCCGAGGCCATCGCTATCCGGGGCCCGTCCAATCAAGCCCACATAGAGCTCTGAAATTTGCTCACGCATCTGTTCGGTGATCGCCATCTCGGTTGTCCTCCGACAAAACCAAAATTCAAATTGGGCCCCAAAGCTTCCTACTCACTTCCGCTCTGGCAACCGTGTTCTTCACTGATTACAGCGAATCTGGGTCAAGCATGCCTCATGAATCTGATCGGTTCAACACCCCCAGCAGCAGTGTCACCGCAGTGTCACGGTATTACCCACAGCCATATCATCACCGGTTACAGCTGGTAGGCCACTGTCCGAACGGCTGCGTCCCGACCGTCATCGGGAGCGTGCACCTCACATAGCATCTGACTGTCACGGTACGCTAAGCCAAATGGCGGCGCGTCTAATTCCACCCCGCTATTCACCCGTAACCGAGTCGAACCACCCGCCGGCATATCCTCGTTTGGTGACCAGCACTCGCCAGTAGGCACATGCTCTGTCACGATCAGCCAGCGATAGGGCCGCGCCGCGTTGATGCGCCTCACGATACTCGCGATGTCATCGTTCGGCAGATGTTGGAGCACTTGCCGCAGGAAACCGACATCCCCAGCGGGTAAGGAGCACGCGGCGATGTCCCGCTGCTCGAAGCGAACGGGTAAAGCACGGTAGCGACTACGATTTTGGCGAATGATCAGGCCAGAGACATCGCAGGCGAGGAACTCACGCGCCGGGTCGGTGAAGTGCCGACCGACGTTGAAATCGCCACAGCCAAGATCGACAAGGCGATCAACGCCCGGATGGCTCGCCAGAAATTCGTTCACGGCAGCGACGTATTGGTCCACGAAGACGGGCTCGTGCGAGCCACGCCCTGACTCACGCTCGCCGTTGGGCGCTTGTCCCCACTGGCCCCGCCGGTAGATTCCCTCGAATACCCGACGACGATGCATCGCGGCGAGACGATTGGCCAGCCAGCCGATCATGGATGGATCTGCGCCCAGAGCTGCTTCGCACTCTCGCGCCAGGACACAGAAGCTTCACTCTGACCCGGACACTCGTCACACTCGCGCTGCGGGACCCAGTCATCAAGCGCCGTCGCGAGCGCGTCGCCGGTGAGGCCCTGGAAAAAGCAGGTCTGGGCAGGAGCCACTTCGCGGAAGACCGGAATATCGCGCGCAAGAATAGGAACACCCCGCGCCCCCGCCTCGACCAGGGGCAGGCCGTAGCCCTCGTCCTCCGAGGCGGCGATCAGGCCATTGGCCTGATGGTATAGCGCGTCCAGCTCGGAATCGTTCAGTCCATCCAGCCAGAACAGGCGCTGGCCGCGTTCACGGTGGCCGCTCAGCCGCTTGACCGTCTCCGGAATATCCCGTCGGTGGAGATCCGGCAGTTCCTGCCAGCCCTCTTTGCCCACAATCACCAGGCAATCCGTCGAACCGGCCGCCCAGCGATGTTCGAAGGCGTCCAGCACCTGTTGATGGCGTTTGCGCGGCTCGATGGTGCCAACGGTGATAAATAGACGGCGGTCGGTGGGCAGATCAAGGTTGGGTGGCGGTTCATCCCCCATCTCACTCGTCACGATATGATCCGTGCCCAGCGCAAAGTGGCCGGTCTTGATGACCTCAACGCGCTCCGGCTGGTTTTCCACCAGCCATCCGCGGACAGTATCGCGGACCGCTTTTGAGGTGCCGAAGATCGCATCAAAGGTGGAAACCGCTTCCATCCAACGCTGATGGGTCTTATCGGCACCCGGCGGGAAGCAATGGGGATGCGTGACCGGGAGTATGTCGTGGACGACAGCAAACACCAGACAGCCATTGGCCCGCAGCTGCTGATGAAGTCCGCTATCCACCGCCGCCACCAGTTGCTGGCCACTGATATCGACAATGCCGAGGACATCGCCCGGCCCAGGGTCCACTACCTCGTCGCTCAGCCCGGCAAGATCACCGCCGGTAATGCGCCGCATCCAATCCAGCGCAGTGATATAGCACCAGTCGCCCTCGCTTTCCACCAGTCGCACCGGCTCGATGCGAAAGCCCTCCGGTGAGTCGATAAGCCAGGACTCAACGAGGCGCTGGGCCACCCGCTCGACGCCGGTCACTCGATCGCTTGCCGCCGTGGCCGTTACATCAATGAACAGACGCTGCCTCGGGTTCCCCATTGGCAGGGTCGTCGCAATAGCGGTGGCGAGGTGCTCTTGATCTGGCGCGCCAAGGCGCTGGATGGCCTGGGCATCCAGCGCATCGACCAGACCATTCGCCGAGACCCGGTTTCGGGCATAGGCCCGCTCAAGCGCCTCGGCATACTCCGCCGCGCAGGCGATTGGGGCATGGGCTGTCGCGATCAGGACCCTCGCCGCTGCACCCAAGCGCTCGCGAAGCTCAGCGTCGTCGCGTAGCGACTCCAGCGCCCGTATCAGCGCATCCGACTCAATCGGATCATCGATCTTATAGACCGCGTCGTCAGGCAGTTCCGCCATCGACCCGTGCGTATTCACCAGCACGGGGAGTCCATGAGCCATAGCGTGGGTAACGGCACCGGAGGTCTCGCCCCGAGACTCGCCGCGCAGCTGCACCGCGACATCCGCCGCCGCCAACCAGTCGGCGAAGGCCTCGTCGGTGAGGCGATCGGTGAAGCGTATGTTGCCGGCCCCAGGCGATGACGCCATCTCCGTCAGTGCGGCGCCGTATTCGCCCAGATCCAGGGGCCCGGCGAAAATAAGCTGGCAACGGTGATCTCCGGCGAGCCTGCTGTCCATCCAAGCCTCAAGGAGGGTCTTGCAGCGTTTGGTCGGCGCAACCATTCCAAAGCTTGCAATGATGAACGCATCCGGCGCTAGTCCGAGCCGCTCTCTGGCTGCATCGCAGTCGGCCTCCTGTGGCAGGGCCCGCAAATGCGGAATCACCGCCCAGTGCTTTGTAGCGTCTGATGTGTAATGACGCTCGACGAGTTCACGGGCGTGGCGGGAATGGACGATCACGCCACGAGCCCGCTCGATGATCGGCCAGCTGGCAGGATATTGATCGATGAACGCGGATCGGGGCATCCCGAGGACCTCCGCCACCGCGCCTATGCCGTGCGACACACGCACCGCCTGCGCCCAAGGCGGACCCTTCCCTGCGCCATCAATCGGGGCCTGGAACTGCGCCGGCTCACCAAACCAGAGCCCCCCGATGTAAGCATCATGCATCACGACCATACCGGGCACCGCGTCCATCAGATCGGCCATGAAGCTATGAAACGGAGAATTCCCAACCTGGTAGAGAACACGGTCGAATGCTGATGCCGCCTCGCGCAGGCCATCCGGGTCCAGCGGTTGACCGAATGCTTCGATCAGCGCGTCACTCACCAGCGGCTCATCCGTGACCAGGGTTATGTCGTAGTGCTCAGCAAGCGCCGGGAGGAGCTCCTCGCTGTAGTTTGCGATCCCGGTATGAGCGGGCGGCAGAGGCGAAACGAATGCAAGCCGTGGCTTACCGCCGGTGTTGGACACCATGGCAGGGTCCGCACGCCGTGGATTGTCCTCGGCCGATACGAGATGCTCGAACACACTCATGGTCAGGGCGGCCGTACGATCCCAAGAAAAGCGCCTGGCCTGCTCCTGCGCCGCGGCCAGCCGTTCTGCCCGCCACGCCGCATCCGTCAGGACACGCTCAAGCTTCTCGGCAAGTGCCTGAGGGTCATCCGGATCGAACAGCGCCGCTTCGTCACCCACCACTTCGACCAGGCTCGTGGCGTTGGCCGCGAGGACGGGCGCACCGCAGCGCATGGCTTCCAACGCCGGCAGCCCGAAGCCTTCATGACGGGAGGGGAAAACAAACGCCGAACAACCGTTGTAAAGAGCAACGAGTAACTCATCGCTGACATGGCCCAAGACGACGAGCGCATCGGCGGGCACTCCGTGTCGCCTTGCGGAGGCGGCAAGGGCATCACGCTCAGCGCCCGAGATGGGACCGGCGAGCACCAGCCGCTGGGTAGCCTGGACCGCAGCGGGCAGACGCCCGAAGGCCTGGATGAGCAGATCCACGTTCTTGCGCGGGTCCACCGCGCCGGCATGGAGCACGAAAGGCCCCTCAACGCCGTGCGCCCTCAGCAGCGCTTTGGATCGCGTCTCGCTATCTTCATCGGGCCGAAAGCGCGCGTCCGCATCCGCCCAGATCGGCGTGGTACGGGATGCCTCGATACCCAGCCATTCCACAGCCTCCCGCGCGGTGAACGCCGAGTTGCAGATGAAATGATCCCCCTTTTTCACCTCTTCAACGCGACGGAAATAGTCGGCCTTGGTCTCGGGATCCGGGTCGAGATATTCGCGCTGATTGACTAACGGAATGAGGTCGTGCATTAACACCACACGCGGGATGGCGGGATCCAGGTGCGAGAGATTGACCACCGCCTCCGACTCGAAGAAAGATGGGATAAGGATGATATCCGGCGCCGCTCGCTCAATCGCGGCCGCATACAAGCCCTGCCCGATCTCCCGCCATCGATCATGGTGGAAGATGTGGCGGTCAACGCCGCGCGGCATGGACCAACGGGAGATTTCGACATTCGGTAAGGCGGCCAGCGCACTCTCTTGCCATCGACATACCGCAGCCGGCATCGAAGTGTCGAAATGGAGAATGAAGCGATGCTCTGGATATTGGGGGGGCAGCGCCCTCACGAGCTCTCTGACAAACCGCCCAATGCCACGGTAGTGGCTATCCGTCTGATCTCCTTGCATGTCAATCAGAATGCGCATTGGTCTTCTACTCGAATTTCCTTTTCAAGCGCCGGTGCACGTGCTGCGCGTGTCGCGGCAACCCCGGAGTGTCATGTGCAGGTGAATCGGGAGCCTGACTGAAGGACACCGAAGCCTCACTCGAATGCGCCGCCCCCTTGTCTGACGGCTCAGCAGCGAGTGCCCATATACATCGGTGAATGCCCAATGCTCGAACCAGTCGACTCAGCACCCGATAAGTTCGTGGGTGCTTAACCAAAAAGCTGCGAAGTCGGTGCGAATACAGAAGACGCCTGGCAGTGCGGCGAGGGAGGATCGCTAGCCCGGCCCTGACTTCCCGCGCAAAACCGAAGACCGCTCGCAACGGCGCTGTAATCTTCCATGAACGGCTGTCATACAGTTCATTCAATCGCTCATCAAGCACGGCGAACCGCTCTGACAGCTCGGCTGTGTCCTCAACAAGCGCTAGGAGTTGATGACGATCATTTTCGGCCTCTTGGCGCACTGCGTCTCTAAAGGTCGCAAGCTGCTGATCCACTCGCTCCCGATCCGAATGGGCCTCTTCCAACAGACCATCAATACGCCAATCAATACGCTCACGGTCGCTATGGAGGGCCGCAAGCTGCTGATCCACTCGCTCCCGATCCGAATGGGCCTCTTCCAACAGACCATCAATACGCCAATCAATACGCTCACGGTCGCTATGGAGGGCCGCAAGCTGCTGATCCAGTCTCTCCCGATCCGAATGGGCCTCTTCCAACAGACCATCAATACGCTCCTGCTGGTGATGTTGAGCTACATCATGCCGATCCATTAGCGCTTCAGCGGTTACACCTGCATGCTTGTCAGCAGCCGCCCCGATCCGCTTGCGCATCGTCGCAGACCAACCTTTACCAGCTATCACGGCAAAATCGGGGCTAGCGCAGTTGTAGATTTCCGAAGTGGACGGAAAATGCGCATCGTGAGCGACAACGGGCTCCTGCAGTCGCAGGATATGGCATGGATCGAATCCGTAGAATTCTACAGCGAACGCAAGCAGTCGCGGAGGCAGTGGATTTTGGTGGGTGGGGTCCATGTAGAAATCAACCGCCGTTACCCGAAGGTTCTCGGGGTTCGGCGTCTCCAGGATCAGCATGCCGCCCTTCGCGAGCGCCCGGTAGGCCTCGGCGATCAGCTCCCGAAGGACATCAAACTCAAGGTGCTCGGCAATATGAAACCCCGAAACCAGCGCGAGCGACCCCTCTTCACAGGACCGCAGTGCGGCGATCGCGTCGCCGTATTCGGCGTTGAAGCCCCTTTCCTCGCAGGCGGAGAGCATACCGGCATCAAGATCGACGCCGCGCCCCTCTAACCCAACCTCGCCAAGCACTTCCAGCCACTCGCCACGGCCACACCCCAGATCCAGGGCCTGAGCGGCCTTCCCATGTCGGCGCTTGAGGACCTTCAGGTAAGGGGTATAACCGCGAAGCCGCTCAAGGATCAGTTCCCGCGACCCGCGGTATCGGTCCTCGAACCGGCGATAGAAAAGCGATGCATCAGTCATCGACCATCACCGTGATGTCTGTCGGGAGCCAGGCCGAGCCAGAGAACTTCGGCAAGGCCGAATTCACCACCTCAAAACTGACCGCGCCATCCCACCAGTCATAGCAGCGCTGCGTGTGGTCGAAACCAGCATGCAGCGCAATACTGACCACATACCCGCCCTCGCCCAGATTAGCCGAGAATGCGAAATCCGCCGCCACCGTCGCCCCCGCGCGGAGCCCCTCGATCACCTTTTCATTGTAGGCGCTGTTCGTTCCGAAGACCGGCTGCCCAAGCCGGTCGCGGATCTCGAACCCGATCACCATCTCGGGGATGTCCTGGACCACTCGGGCGGTGATGCACAGCCTCGCTCGCTGTTCGACCTCGAGCAGATCCACTTCCACGTCGTTATCGTTGACCAGGCGCACAGACTCGATCCGCGCCGATGCATCGCCGGAGCGGGTCACCAAATCGCCGGATTCGTCGGGTTGCTGCTCGATGACGGTGGCTACCCCATCGCGCTCGCTCAGTGTGGCGTTGTAGTACTCGAAAACGGCCTTGGGGTCGCCGTGAGTGCGAATCTGTCCGTCCTCCAGCAGATAAGCGACACTGCATAGCGCCTGCACGGCGGCCCGGTCATGGGAGACCAGCAGCAACGTGGTTCCTTCGGCGAGAAACGCGCGGATACGGTCAAAGCTTTTCGCCTGGAAGTAGGTATCGCCAACCGACAGGGCTTCGTCAACGATCAGCACATCCGGCCGCCAGGCCGTGGCCACGGCAAACGCGACGCGGACCTGCATACCGCTCGAATAGGTGCGAACCGGGGCATCAAAGTAGGTGCCGATCTCGGCGAACGCCTCGATGGCATCGATGCGCTCATCGATCTGGCCGCGATCGAAGCCCTGCAGGCTGGAGGCATGATAGACATTCTCCCGGCCGGTGAGCTCCGGATCAAACCCCATACCGAGCTCCAGCAGAGCGCTGACGCGACCACCGATCTGGATCTCGCCTGTGCTAGGGGTCATGGTGCCGGTAAGGAGTTTCAGAAGCGTGCTTTTACCCGCGCCATTACGGCCAATAATGCCGACCGCCTCGCCTGGCGACACATCGATGAAAATATCCTGTACGGCCCAGAATGTCTTTGCCGGTGCGCGGTTAATATAGAGCCAGTTGGCGATCCGGTGCCACTCGGACTTGTACTGCCGGAAGCCTTTGCTGAGGTTTCTAACCCGGATCTCGCTCATAGCATATCGACCATCTCGGGGGAGGCGCGACGGAAGAGAAAGCCCGCCACCAGCACGGCTACCAGACAGGCCACGGCCATCACCAGAAAATGAGTTATATCCGGGACTCTGCCGTAGACGATAGTGTCGTGATAGGCCGAGACGAACCAGTACATGATATTCAGGTCATATAACCCCTGATAGGACTCCGGGATGATTTTGATTGGATAGACAATGGGCGTGAACCAGAAGGCGAACTGAAGCAGGATCGGAATCAACTGGCCGACATCACGGATGAAGACGTTGAGTGCCCCACAGACCAGCCCGATCCCGGCTCCGAACCCTCCGAACAGAATCATCAGCACCGGCACCCAGAGCATGGCAAAGCTGAAGGAATGCCCGAGCAGCAAGAACACCCCAAGGGCCACCAGCAGGAACAGGAAGTTCTGAACGATCATGGTCCCCAACATGACGGCCGGCAGCGCCACCCGCGGGAAACTCAGCTTCTTCATGAGATCAGCGCTGTCTATGAATAGCGCTGTCCCCCGACTGACGCCGTCGCTGAACAGCGTCCAGGCAAAAATCCCCGATGTAAGGTAAATGGCATAGGCGTACTGCCCTTCGACACCCGGCAGCTTGGCCGAGAGGACGTTGGAGAGGATCAGCGTGTAGATGATCACCAGGCTCAGAGGCTGCGCAAAGAGCCAGAAGATACCCAGGCGGCTACGTGTCAGCGACGAGACCAGTTCGTTTCGGACCGAGCTTGCCACGAAGTACCGATAAGCCCAGAGATTCCTCACTCTGGCCATGAGCGGTTCTAGGGCATGGAGTGCGGTCATTCCGTCACCCGCTGATTGGCGTTGGCTACGTCGGCGCGATCAGATTCAGTCACTTCGTTGTTCATCCCCTGAATTGTACGCAGCGCTGACCCCTTTGCCAGTCTCCGGCGCCATTCCAAGCGATCGCAGGAAATCTTCCAGTTGTTGCTCAAGACGGTCGGGCTGGAGCGCCTCGAGTCTAGGTTTCTGGGCCTCGATCAACTGCCCCTGTAGCTCGGCGTCGTCCAGCAAGACCGCCGCCGTAGCCGCGACGATGGCGGGATCGGCGCGATCAAGAAGCAAGCCTCCGCCGTCGACGGTATCGACAATGCTGCTCTCGGGCGCGGCATAGGCGACGATCGGGACTTCATGGATCATCGCCTCGACAAGCGGCATGCCGAATCCCTCATGCTCGCTCATGCTCACATAGAGATCGGCCTCGGCGTAGAGCGTTGAGAGGCGTTCATCACTCACCTTGCCGGTGATCTCGACCCGATTTGATACGCCGAGCCGTGCTGCCAGATCATGCAGCGCCGCGAACGCGGTACGACTCCCCTCTCCCACGAGCGTGAGGCGGACCGACTGAGCCGTTATATGCGTCAGCTCCGCCAGCATGGCGACAAGGCCCTGTGGGTTTTTATGCGGCACCAAACGGCCGACAAACAGTAATTGCCGAGCGTTGTTTTGCGGCTGCAGCCTCTGCGTTGAGGGTGTTCTCCTAAACCGCTCGAGGTCGACCAGGAGGGGTATGGTGGCAGTTTTGTCCGGTGGATAACCGGCCTCCATGAGTTCGGCGTGGTTCCGGGGAGATACGGCAATCGCCCCGTTGACCGAGTGCTTCCAATCGATCAGCTGCTCACGGCCGTAGGCGAGGGTCTGCCGCAGGGGGTCATCGGCCGGGAAAAACCGCTCTGGCGTAATGTTGTGGTAAACCAACACCCTGGCGCAGGAGAGCCGGTGCAGCCAGCGCGCCGCGGGGTTGCCGCCACCATGGTGGATGAGCAGCAGATCGGTCTGGGTCGGCTCGAGGGTTTCATAGAGCTTGGCCGCATCACGCATCGACTCAGGGCGGTCCATGACATAGATCTCGGATGCCAGGCCCCACCCGCGCAGCAGTCGCTGGATGAATAACATACTGTTGCTGATGCCATCGCCCGGCGAACAGGAGACCGAGAACTGGTGGATGGCGGTGATGCTTTTCACTGGGACTTTCGCACCGCGTGATAGAGCCGTCGAACCCCTCGGTAGAGCCGCGGATAAGCCGCGAGCTCCTCTCGCATGAAGCGAGTGGCCACCAGGCGCGAGACGACCCCGCGCAGGAGTGACGGTTTTGCGGCTGACTGCGTGATGCTGGGTGGGCCGGCATCCGGTTGCCCGACGCCGACCGACCGGTTTAAGCGGCGGTCGATCTCGCGCTCAAGCGCGTCATAATCCAACTCGGGATGGGTTCTAAGGAGCCTGACACCGCTCGGCACGGATCTGGAATGGGGCGCCGTTCTATCGCCGTTATTCATCGCCGATCTGGAGCGCCACCACCTCATCCAGATACCGCTGATCGAGTTCCCGCAGGTCGGTCGGCTGGAACTCGCCGGTGGTGGTCTTCAGCCGCACCTGGGCGATGAGGTAGTCATACCCCGCTTCGGCCAGATCGCGGCGGATGCTGAATAACTGCGCGCGGGCATCAAGCACCTCGACCAGGTCGCGAACCCCCACTTCAAGGCCCTCCTCACTGGCCTCGACCTGCGCCTTGGCGGTGTCAAGCGCCTGACGCGAGACCTGGATGCGGCGCTGGGCATTGCGCAGCTCGTTGACTGCCGCCCGGGTGTCGATCACCGCCTGACGGCGGGCATCCTCCAGCGCCGCCGACTGGGCCATGCGCCGGGCCCGGGCCTCGTCCACCCCGGCGGTCAGGCCACCACCGCTGAAAAGCGGCACCTGCAACCGCAACAGTACCCGGGCGTCTGTGCCCTGAATCAGCTGATCGGTGGCATTGGTATCGCTGTACCGCGCCTCGAGCGAGACGCGCGGAAAGCGCTCTGCCCGGCGGACCGAAACGGTTTCGCTGGCGCGGGTCAGGCGCTCGCGCTCAACCGCGACCGTCGGGTTGGAGCGGCCCGCCTGCTCCAGCCACTGCGCGACCCGCCCATCAGTCGGGGCGTCTGATAGCGGCATGGACTGTGGCGTAGCCGACAGCAACTGGTCCGGGTTACGGCCGGTAAGCCGCTCAAGCCCAAGACGCGCGGCATCCAGCTCGTTGCTGGCCTGAGCGATATCGCTGAGTGCGGTCTCAAAACGGACCCGCGCGTCCAGCACGTCCACCTGACTGGCCAGGCCGCGCGTCAGACGGCGCTCCATCTGATCCCATCGGGCGCGGTAGGCGTTGGCCTCGGCCTGGGCCAGCGAGCGGTTGGCGCGTGCCCGCAGCACCCGCAGATAGGCCTCCGCCACCTGCGCGGCCAGGGCCTGGCGGGTGGCGCCCAGCTCTGCATCCGCCACCTCACGTCGGGCTCGGGCCTCCGCCAGGTTGGTGGACACGCCGCGATCGTAGATCGGCTGGGTCAGGTTGATGCCGTAGTTGTAGCTGGTCTTGGTCGTGGTGTTGAGAAACTGCTCACGTGTCCCCGTCTCCCGGTCGATGCGGACATCGCCGGTCTCGTAACGCGCATCGGTATAACGGGCGTCGAGCGAGATATTCGGTAGACGCCGGGCTTTGGCCTGGTCGACCACGCCTTCCCCAGCATCCACCAGCGACTGGCGCTCGTCGATCACCGGGGCATAGTCGAGCGCCGACTGGTACGCCTGGAAGAGCCCCAGCGGGCCATCATCATCACCATTCGGTGTCTGCGCGGTCGCCGATGTTGCAAAACCCACCGCGCAAAGCAGGCTGAGCATGATTGCCGTGCTGCGCGGTGCCATCACGTCAGCTCTCACGGAACGCCCTCGAGGCCATTTCACTGAAGGGCTTGACAAGATAGCCAAGGAAACTGCGCGACCCCGTCTTGATGAATGCCTGCACGGGCATCCCCGGCTCGAGCTGAAAGTTCTCCGCGCGCAGCGCGGCCACACCGGCCTCACTCACCCGAATCCGCGCCAGGTAATAGCTCTCGTTGTTCTGCTCATCGGTGAGCGCATCCGCCGAGATCGACACGACATCGCCCTGGATATTGTTGATGAAGATCGTATTGAGTGCCGGAAAGCTCAGATCCGTCGCCTGACCAACGCGCACATCATCGATCTTATCCGGTGGCACCCGGGCATCCACCAGTAGCCGGCGCTGCCGTGGGACAATGTCCATCAGCGCCTCGCCCGGACTGACCACGCTGCCCTGGCTATGAACCTTCAGCCCCACCACCGAGCCATCGGTGGGCGCACTCACCACGGTGCGCGAGAGCTTGTCGCGCAGGGCGCTGACGCGTGCCCGGGCATCCAGCAGCCGACCCTGCACCTCGCCAAGGCGTGAGGCGACCTCCTGGTCGTATTCCTCCTGCCGCAGGCTGCGCTCCATGCGCGTGCTGGCGATTTGAGCGCGGATCCCCGCGATATCGGAGATCAACTGCCCCCGCTGGCCGCGATACTCGTCGAGCCGCCGCCGGGCATCACGCAGGGACTGCTTGTCGGAGAGCTGCTCCTCGACCAGGCCCGACCACTCCTCGACTTCCTCGGTAAACGAGGCGATCTGCGAATCGACTGCGGTGAGCCGCGACTGCAGGCCGCGGATCTGTTCCTCAAACTCCTCGATGCGCTGGGCGCGCAGGCTGAGATCCGTTTTCAGGGCCTGACGCCGGGCGCTGAAGATGGCGCGCTGGTTGGCCATGATCTCAGCGGCCTTTTCGCGCTCATCCGCCTCGGTCAGCGCGGCAGGAAACTCGATGGCCGAGTCGCCGTCGCGCTCGGCCCGCAGCCGGGCCCGCTGACCGAGTGCCGTGAGCAGACGGCTTTCGACCACGGCCAGATCGGAGCGCGCCTGCGCCCCATCAAACTCCACCAGCACCTCGCCCTGTTCCACCTGCTCGCCTTCCTCGACGTGGAGGTCCTCGATGATTCCCCCTTCGAGATGCTGCAGGGTCGTGCGATAGCCCTCGACCACCACCTGACCGTTGGAGATCACCGCGCTGGCCAGCGGTGCGAGCGCGGACCAGATCAGGAAGCCGCCCAGGCCAATCACCAGCACCAGGGTCCCGATCAGGGTAAAACGCCGATAGTTGCCGGAGGCAACGGGAATGCCATCCGACTGGGCCGCCTGTTCGCGGGCACTGCCCGCGGCTGGAATGAACTCGCCGGCGCTGTCGTTGCGACGAAAGCGTTGCATGAGCGACTTCATTACGACGCTCCCTTGTTCTGCTGGTTACCGGCGACGCGCAGCGGTTGGGCGGTGTTGGACTGCAGGCGCGAGAGCACCTCTTCGCGAGCACCGAATGCGGCGACCTGGCCCTGCTGGAGCACCAACAGCTTATCCATCTGGGCGAGGATGCTGCGCCGATGGGTGACCACCAGCACGGTCACGCCCTGAGCCTTGAGCCGCTCGACCGCACCGGTCAATGCCTGCTCGCCCGCATCGTCCAGATTGGAGTTGGGCTCATCTAGGATGACCAGGCGCGGCGTGCCGAACAAGGCTCGCGCTAGACCGATACGCTGACGCTGACCAGCGGAGAGGGTGTTGCCGCCCACGCCCACCGCGGTGTCATAGCCGTCCGGCAGCTGGAGTATCATTTCATGCGCGCCGGCCAGCTTGGCCGCCGCCACCACGGCCTCATCGGTGGCCTCGCCAAAGCGGGCGATGTTCTGGGACACCGTGCCTTCAAAGAGTTCGATGTCCTGGGGCAGATAGCCGATGTAGGGTCCGATTTCATCGCGGTTGTACTGATCGATATCCGCCCCGTCGAGCCGGACCGATCCGTTCAGCAGCGGCCATACCCCCAGAATGACCCGCACCAGCGACGACTTGCCGGCGGCGCTGGGCCCGATGACGCCGAGCCCCTCACCCGGCTCGACGTTCAGCCCCACCCCGCGCAGCACCGGGGTGCGCGTGCCCGGCGGTGCCGCCAGGACATTGGCGAGGCGCAGACTACCCTGAGGAGCCGGCAGACTGGTATGGCGGGGCTGCTCGGGGAAGCCGTCAAACAACTGGCTGAGCCGACCATAGCTCTCCTGCGCCTGCTGGATCTGGCGCCAGGCGCCGGTGATCTGATCCAGCGGCGCCAGTGCCCGGCCGATGAGGATCGCGCAGGCGATGATCATGCCGCCACTCATCTGCCCCTGCAGCACCAGCAGGGCGCCGATGCCATAGGCGAAGGCCTGGGCCATGAAGCGGAATACCCGACTGGCGTTGCTGAAGACGCCGGCGCGATCACTGGCAAAGGCCTGCCCGTTGATGGTGCGCGCCTGGCGGCTCAGCCAGCGCTCGCGGACCGCCGGCTCCATGCCCATTGCGTGAATGACCTCAGCATTGCGCAGGTTGTCCCCGGCAAAGCGCCGCGAGTTGCGGTTGGCCTCGTTCGCCTTGGCGAGCGGCGCGCGGGTGAACACTTCATTGGCCCAGGTGAGCCCGCCGATGATCAGCGTACAGGCGACGCCATAGATCCCAAGCCAGGTATTGAACAGGAACATTACCCCCAGATAGACCGGCATCCAGGGCGCATCGAAGAGCGCCAGGATGCCCGGACCCGTCAGGAACTGGCGGACGTTGGACAGATCGTCGATGGCCTGCGGGCTGCCGCCGCCGCGCTGGCGCAGCGAGTTGCGGAACATGGCATCAAACAGCCGCTCACCGAGGCGCTCGTCCAGCGACACGCCGACCCGGACGAGAATCCGCGAGCGGATGAACTGCAGGATGCCCATGAGGATGAAAAGCCCCAGCACCACCAGACTCAGGAACAGCAGCGTTTCGGTGCTGCGCGAGCGCAGGACCCGGTCGAAGACCTGCAGCATATAGAAAGGCTGCACGAGCATGAGCAGGTTGATGAACATGCTGAATACCCCCACCGCCACGAAACCGGATTTCGCGCCCTGGAGGATCCGTTTAATCTCCGGCTGATCCTGCCGGGAGGCGTCCTTCATGAGTTGACCCCGTTGCGCGGCCCGCGGCCGTTAGTCTCTGGCGGCTGAATAGCCGTGCATGATGCCGGCGCAGTCCGACCCTGTCCAATCAGATCGTCATAGACGCCGTGCATTCGCTGGGCATAGGCCGTCGCCGTAAAGCAGTTACGGTAACGCGCAAAACCGGCCCGGCCGAGCGCTGCAGCCTGCGCCGGATCAGCCTGTGCTTGCGCCATGGCTGCGCCAAGCGCCGGCGCATCATGCGGCGGCACCACCCAGCCGGTCTCACCGTGACGGACGACGTAGCTCGTCCCCGTCCCGATCTCGCAGGTGATCGCCGGCCGCTCAGCCGCGCCCGCCTCGACGAGGGCGAGCCCGAAAGCCTCGGAGCGCAGCGTTGAGGGCATGACCAGTGCCCGGCAGAGCCGTAACAATGCCCATTTTTGCGCCTCGCTCACACGCCCAAGGAAGACCACCCGATCCGCCACACCGCAGTGACCGGCGTGAGCGGTGAAGGCCGCCCGGTCGACACATTCGCCAGCGATCACCAGTCGGGCATCGGTGTATCGCAATGCCTCGATCGCCACCGCCGCGCCCTTGTAGCGGCGGGTCGCCCCAAGGAACAGCATGAATGCCTCGCCCAGCCGCGCCCGCAGATCCGCCTGCGCCTGATCGACGGCGACCCCCTGATCATCCCGGACCGCCACGCCAAGAGTGGCGACATACAGCCGCTCCGGCGCGACGCGCTGGAGCACGGGGCTGGTCTTTGCATAGACCGGCGAGGTCGCGATGACGGCATCAAGCCGATGCAGGAAGCGCTCCATCATCGGCTCGTAGAGGCGCTTGAGCAGCGGATTGCGGCAGATATCGGCGTGGTAAGTCGCCACTCTGGGCGTCTCGGAAGGAACCGCTCTGTCAAGCCAGTGCACGAACGGCCACGGCAGATGATAGTGGACGATGTCCGCCTCGCGGGCGAGCGCCCGAAACCGGCGCCGGGCACTGACCGAGAAATCCGTGGCACAGCAGCGCCCCGTCCGCCGTGCGGCGTGAACGGTCAGCGGATCGGCGTTTGGCTGAAGTGTCCACGGGCCGTTATCGGCCAGCGTAAAGAAATCATGCTCAACGGCGCCGCCAGCCTCGCCCGCGGCGAGCGCCGTGATAGCGCGCTGGACGCCGCCCTCGCGCTCGAGGTCGTAGACCTTGAATGTGTGAAGGACTCGCATAGACCCGGCTGCGTGCACCCCTTGCGTTGCAGCGTAGATGCTATCACCCCTGCCCCCGCCGCGCCGCATTCGCCATGACACTCAGGGAGCTGGCGAGCATGGCCAGCGCCGCCGCCGACGGCGGGATGACCCCGGCCACCGCCAACGGGATCGCCGCCCCGTTGTAGACCACCGCCAGGGTCAGGTTCTGGCGCATGCGTCGCCTTGCCGAGCGGGCCAGACCGAGCGCATCGGCCAGGGCCGGCAGCCCGCCCCGGGCCACCACCAGCCCAGCGCTGCTGGTCGCCGCATGGCTGGCGCCATCGATGGCCACCCCCACATCGGCGGCCGCCATGGCGACGCTGTCATTGATGCCATCCCCGATGAAGGCGGTCGGCGCCCGGGACTGCGCGGCGAGCACATGATCGGCCTTTTCCTCGGGCCGACAGCCCGCTTCCACGGCGTCCTCTGCCAGTCCCACCTCAGCGGCCACCCGCCGGGCGGGATCCACGCTATCGCCGGTCACCATCCGCAGGCTGAAACCCCGGGCCTGCAACGACTCGACCGTCGCAGCCGCCGCCGGGCGAAGCGGGTCACCCAGCGCGAAACAGCCCAGCCAGTCGCCATCGCGGGTGACATGGATCTGCGTGGCGCCACTGGCCGCCTGGCTCGACGGCGTTGCCAGCACGGGCACCTGGACGCTGGCCTCATGCAGCCAGCGCCGTGATCCCACCCGGACCTCGCTGCCATCGGGACGGGTCATGATGACGCCACGCCCCTCCCGGCGCCGATGGATGCCATGCTCCGGCCCCTGCGCCGGATCCTGCAGCGCCCGGGCCACTGGATGGTCAATGCCCGCCTCGGCCTCAGCGGCAAGGGCGCGCAGCTCAGATTCCGCGACACCGTCGGCGGTGACCGCCTCGATGATCGCCGGCTCCCCGCGGGTCAGGGTGCCGGTCTTGTCAATCAGCAGATTCCGCAGCTGTCCGGCCTGCTCCATGGTCGCCGGGCTGCGGAACAGAACCCCACGGCCCATGGCACGTTCGGCAAAGCTGAGAAACGTCACCGGGACGGCGACACTGAGCGCGCAGGGACAGGCGATCACCACGACGGACAGGGCCCGCAGCAGGGACTCCTCAGCGGGCAGGCCAAGCGCCGTTCCCGCCACCGCCACCAGCGCCGCCAGCCCGAGTGCGCCGGGCACCAGGACCCGTGCCAGCCCATCGGCAAGGCGCGTGATCTCGCTGCGGTTGCCCTGCATCTCGACCATCCGGCCGAGGATGCGGTCGATCTGACGCTCACCCACGGCGCCCGTCACGCGCATCGTGACCGGGGCATCCAGGTTGATGGTGCCGGCCTGCAGGGTCCCACCCGGGGCAACACTGACCGGCGTCGACTCGCCGGTCAGCAGACTGGCGTCGACCCGCGTCGCGCCCTCGAGCAGATCGCCGTCCAGCGGCACGCGGGCACCGGCGGCCACCTGGATGTGGGTGCCCACCGCCACTTCGGCCGCATCCACCGGCCCGTCCCCCTCCACGGGAAAGGCCCGTTCAGGGACCTCGCGCTCGAGCGCACCGATGGCCGTGGCCGCCCGCCGGACGGTGCGCATCTCCACCAGTCGCCCGATGGACAGCAGCACGATGAGCATCACCATGGTGTCGGCATAGACGTGCGCCCCTCCTTGAGCCAGCTCGATTACTGACAGCACGCCGGCGCCGATCACGCCGATGCTGACCAGCGCATCCATCCCCGGGATACCCGCCCGCAGTGTCCGCCAGCCGGCGACAAAAAACGGTGCGGCCGAAAACCCGACCACCGGTGTGACCAGGCCCATGGCAATGATCGACAGGGTGTGTCCGACGGGGGTATTCCCCAGCGCCGCCGGCTCGAGATAGCGCATGATGGCGAGCACCATCACCCACATGCCAAAGAAAGCGGCCACCGCCAGTCGCAGGCCGAGGCGATTGATCTCACCATCAATGGCGGCAACGGTTTCCTCGGGGGCACGCGGCGGACCGATCACATAGCCCAGCCGTTCCACCGCCCGCAGCAGACCCGGCAGATCGATCCGCTCCGGGTCCCAGTCAACCAGCGCCGAGCCCGTGGCAAAGCTGACCCGTGCGCGCGTCACGCCCGGCACTCGGGCGATCACCCGCTCGGTGGCGGCCGCACAACTGGGGCACCACATCCCCTCGATCGAGAAAAGGCCACGCCCGGCGGGTGCCAGCGCGGCCATTTCCGTCCGGGACAGCGTCGCCGCCGCGGTACTCATGCCCGGGCGCTAGCGGCTTGCCTGATCGCGGTGCCGCGGCGCGCCCGCCGACGGCGGTTGCTCAGTGGGCTCACCGGGGACGCCGTCGCCCAGAAGATTCCCGCGGATGACGTCGCCGTACCAGTTGGGGGTGTGCTCGTGGAACCGCTCGTCGGTCTCGGCAACACTCAGGTTGTCGCGGAACTGCCGCGGATCCGCCGGCCGCTCCCAGCTATTGATGTATGCCGCCACATCCCAGGCCTGCTGATCGGTGAGCGATCCGCCCTGACCCAGCGGCATATTGTGCTTGATGAAGCCGGCGGCGGTGTTGATGCGGTGCATCCCCGCCCCCCAGTTGAAGGCGTCATCCCCCCAGAGCGCCGGAAAGATCCAGCGGCCGTTGGGGTCCTGCCGGCCACCGCCATCGGTGCCATGGCAGACCGCGCAGTTGTTCTCGAACACGGTCTCACCCCGACTGATGCTGTAGCCCTGCTCAGGCTCCGGCGGGGTGGAGTAGCCACGGCCCGGTAGGTTGCCCTCCAGCGGTGCGCCCTCGGCCATGTAGTAGAAAAAGCTCTGCAGATCCTTGTAGATATCGCCGTCGCGCGGCGGCGGGCTGCCACTCGGCGAGCCCTGGGCATTCATCGAATAGGTAAAGCAGCCGTGAATCCGGTCTTCCATGGTGTTGATGATCTTGTTCTTGCCACGGAATGCCGGGTACTCCACGGCCGCCGCCGACATCGGCGCCGACCCGGGCACGGTCCCACCGCCGAGGTGGCAGTTGGCGCAGTTCATGCCATTGCCGACGTGCTCGGAGGCATTGGTCTGGGTGTTGGTGAACACCTCGTAGCCACGGCGTACCGAATCGCCGAACTCGTTGTCCGGGGCGTCCGCCACGTCATTGGGAATGAAATACCCCTCCTCACTGACCGGCAGCGCGGGCGGGTTGGCGGCGGGATCATTGGTATATTCCTGGCGCTCGGCAAGCCACTCCTCGCGCCGCTCGGCAGCCTCTTCGGCGAGCTCGCGGCCTTCGTCCGGCTCGCGGTCGGGCGACTGGGCGATGGGCGCGTAAATGCCGCTGGCGTAGAGGCCGGCGCCAATGGCCACCAGCCCCGCCGCGATGGCGACGGCGATCAGCGCCCGGCGAAGCGTGGTCCGCCCCGGGTCCTTACGGGGCCGATCATTGTTGTCATGGTTACTCATTGATGGAGTCCTCCGCCGGCGGCGCCGGCAGTGTCGCGAGATAGTCGGCCACCGCCCGCTTGTCCGCATCGGACAGGGCATGGGCGATGCCCTGCATCAACATCAGCGGCGAGTTTTTGCGACGGCCATCGGTCCATGCCGCCAGCTGAGCATAGGTGTAGGTGGGCTGCTGCGCCGCCAGGCTGGGAAAGGCCTGTTCAACACCCCAGGCCGACGAGCCGTGACAGCTGTAGCAGGCCGGCACTTCGATATCCCAGTCGCCGTGGTTGGCCAGCTCGCGGCCACGCTCCAGATCGCCACCCAGTTCGGCCTCGGCGGCGCTGGGCGCTTCCATTTCGGCGTAGTAGCGGGCAAGGCCGAGCATTTCCTTCTGGGTGAGCTTATCGGCCACATACTGCATGTTGTGATTGATGCGCACGCCCTCGGCATAGGCATTGAGCTGCTTGGCGATGTAGCCGCTCGACAGCCCCGCCAGCCGGGGGATATTGCCATTGCCCTCGCCCTTGGCGCCGTGGCAACTGGCACACGACCAGACGTCGCCCTGACCCTCGCGGGCCAGCGTCGCGTATTCGGCCGGATCCACCTCCGCCGCCTCAGCGGCGTAGATCTCGGCGGCGTAACTTTCGTCGGGCAGATCCTCGTCGACCTCCTGCGCGCCCACCGGCAGGGCCAGCATGAGCAGCAGGGCTGATGAGAGCCACGCACTCAGACGTTTCATATTCACTGTGATGCCTCCGTTGCGGCCGTGCGGGTCAGCCGGGCGGATATCCCGGTGACCGCCTCAATCTCGGCGCCACCGCCCAGCGGACTCCGCCCGACCTCGAAGCGGCCGCGCTGTTCGCTGACGAACGCCGGAGTCACCGCTCCGGCGTCATGACCCCACTGCTGGCGGATGTAGCTCACCACTGCCGCAATTTCACGATCACTCAGCGTCTCGCCGAATCGCGGCATACGACCATCGTATTCATTGCCGGCCACCGCGATCACGCCGCTGATACCGTGCAGCAGGATCTGGACCGGCGCCTCGGCGGGCCCGGTGACGTAACGCGAGCCTGCCAGCGGCGGCACGGCGCCACTGATGCCCGACCCGTTCGCCTGATGACAGGTCACGCAGTTCGACTCGAACAGCGAGGCGCCAACCGTTATGAGCGATCCCTGCCCATCCGCGACATCCCTGTCGCCGGTCATTCCTACCGTGGGCGCTTCTTCGAGAGCGGCTGACTCAGTGGCCGGCCCGGAATTGGACCAGAGCGTGTAGACGCCCCAGGCCATCAGGGCCACGGCAACTGCCAGTACAAAAATGGGGATCGGTCGGTTGACCTCGTAAGGCTCGAACCGGCTTTCCTTGAGCGGGGTGCGCTGCGGCTCCGGGCGCTGGTCGTTGTGATCACTCATCAGCGTGCGTCTCCGCCATCAAAACCCAGGTCACGCAGCTCCTCATCCTTGGCCGGATAGGTCCGGTCAAGGGAGAGCAGGTACGCGGTCAGGTCCAGTGCGCTCTGGCGGGCCACCACCTTGGCACCGTCCGCCGGTGCATATTCAGCCGGCACCGGCACGACCACATCGTCCTCGTCGGGGTTCTGCTTGACCTCGAAAAGGAACGGATAGGCCGGCATGATGCTGCTCTCCTCGATGGCTCGAGGCTGATACAGATGGGTCAGGTGCCAGCCCTGGCTGGGCATCCGCGCGCCGACATTCATCAGGTCCGGCCCGGTGCGCATGGTGCCGAGGACGTGCGGGTCGTCGTAGACATAGTCGGCGGGCGTGGTCGGACGCCCCCAGCCACGCTGCAGATCGGGCGCCTGCTCAGGGCTGCGCGGCTGCTGCGAGTGGCAGTAGTAGCAGCCCAGGTCCACGTACTGCTGCCGACCGCGCTCCTCGACTGCGGTGTAGGGCTCAAGCCCCTCGGCGGGCTCGACCGTGCGGATCTGTGCCGCCGGAAAGATCACCAGCATGAGCGTCGCGAACGCGAGAATCGCGAAAGCGAGAACGGCCAGCGGAAAGACTTTGTTCATGAGTGGCTCCTCAGCTGGCGCTTGTGGCCGGCGTCGCCGTGCCCACGGGATCGGTGGACCGACGCGGCGCGAACACCAGCGACAGCAGATTGATCGCAAACAGGAGGTGGCCCAGCGTCATCAGCGTGCCGCCCACAGAGCGCCCCTCCAGATAGGGCTGCATCAGCTGCATCGACTCCAGCCAGTCACGGCTGGCATCGAGCATCGCAAGCCCCTGCAGCCAGCCCCCGATGCTGAGCGAGAAAAAGTAGACACCGAAGCCGATGGCCACCAGCCAGAAATGCAGGGCGATCAGGCGCGGCGCCGGCCAGAGTCGCCCGGTGAGGATCGGCATCAGGTAGTAGACCGTGCCGAACAGCACCAGCGAGACGAAGGCATAGGCCCCCAGGTGGGCATGCGCGACCGTGTAATGGGTGAAATGCGTCACCGTATTGACCGCGCGGACCGCCTCCATGGAGCCCTGGAACGAGGCCAGCGTGTACATCACCGCACCGAAGGCCACAAAGCGCAGCGGCAGTGACTGTTTGAACGCCCAGAGATTCGTGGCCCAGAGCACATGCTGGTTGACCGCCACGGCAATCACGGGAATGAACATCATCACCGACTGCACCACCGAAAGCGTGACCACCCAGGTGGGCACCGGCCCGCCGATCAGGTGATGCATGCCCACCTGACTGTAGAACAGCGCGAGGGCCCAGAACCCCAGCAGCGAGAGGCGGTAGGAGTAGATCGGCTTGCCGATGATCTTGGGCAGGACATAGTAAGCGGCGCCGACGCCAATCGGCGTCAGCCACAGGCCCAGCACATTGTGCGCGAACCACCAGTTGACCGTGGCCCCCTGCACGCCGGTGTGAATGGGGAGATTGCCGATCACGAAGAGCACCGGAAACCACACCAGTGCGCCCAGGTAATACCAGGCGGTCACGTAAATGTGGTGAACGTTGCGGTTGACCGCGGTCAGAACCAGCGGCGCGGCAAAACAGGCACCGCCGGCCGCCAGCAGGATATCGACCTGCCAGGGGATCTCGAGCCACTCCATCCCGTCGGTCCAGCCGGTGGCGATGGCATAGACACCGACCGCAACGCCGATATTCCATAGCACAAGCCCGCCCCAGGCCAGATTGACGCCGCGAAGTGGCGTCTTGAACAGCCGCGGCACAAGGAACATGGCGACCCCGATGCCTGCCAGTGACAGCCAGCCGTAGATCACCGAGTTCAGGTGCATCGTGCGCATCCGCCCGAAGCTGAGCGGCGCCGACCCGGTCAGCCAGTCCGGCAGATGGAGCTTGAGCGAGGCGATCACCCCGAAGATCGAGCCAAGCACCAACCAGAAGGTCCCGAAGCCGATCAGGGCAAAGATCAACTTGCGATGGCGGGTATCCGTGCCCTCGCCGGGCTCGGCGTCTTCCTGAAAGCCAAAGCTGGTGGGATCGTCGGGCGCGTGATCCTCGCCTTCAGCGCCCGAGAAAATGACCTCGGCATCCGACTGGTCGACGCGGAACTGCTTTGAGGCGACCGCCCAGATCAGAAAGGCCAGGCCAATGAGGGACACCACGAACGACAGTGCCATCATCGTGCCAATAGTGAGCGACATCTTCCCTCCACCGCGTAATATTTATTCGCGCAATGGTACGAAGGGCATGGCAGCTGAGAAATTGTGGTTTTCCACATACCGGCCGTCGCCGGTGATGGGCGGGGAGGGGATCGGATTGGAGCTGGCGAGAGGATTCGAACCCCCGACCGGCTGATTACAAATCAGCTGCTCTACCAACTGAGCTACGCCAGCTTCGCGATCAACGGTGAAAGGGTAACCGGCCGCGCGCAGCGGGGCAATGCAGGCGCGGATCTCAGGGCAGCTGAGCGAGGCCCTCGAGGACCAGGTCGGGCCGCAGACAGACATCCATGTCCAGATAACGGGCAAGCAGCGGGGCGTCACCACCGGTCAGCACCGGTGTCAGTCGGGCCGCGTCGTTTTTCATGCAGCGCCGCACGATGCCCTGAATCGCCAGTGCGGTGCCATGCAGGTATCCGCTGATCAGCGCGTCTTCGGTATCAGCGGTCAGAAAGGGCGCCCGGGTCGACCACTCCACCCTCGGCAGCGCCGGGGCCAGTTGCGCCAGTCCGGCCTGCTGGGCGGCGAGGCCTGCGACGATCAGCCCGCCCTGGTGCGTACCATCCGCCGCCACCACATCGACCGTGATCGCCGTGCCACAGTCAACCACGCAGGCCGGGGCATAGCCGGCGGCTTTTGCGCCGACCATTGCCAGCCACCGGTCAGTGCCCAGCTCCGCCGGGCGCGCATAGGCCACCCGCACTCCGCCGCCCATTGCCGGGGTGTAGACCGTTTCGGGGCGGATGGCCCAGTGACTCGTCATCCAGTCCGAGAGCTGACCGGCGACACTGGCATCAGAAACATTCACGATGCGCACGCGCTCCGGCGGTGCGGCCAGCGCCCGCCACTCGTTGAAGACATGCTCCAGCGAATCATGCGATGCGGCACGCGCGCCGCCCACGATCTGACCTTCGTGGGCGCGCGCCCATTTAATGCGGCTGTTGCCGATATCGATCAACAGTTCAGTCACGATGCGGCTCCTGTGTGCGGCCCGATGTGGCATTCGCCGGCGGCCAGCCGGTGTTCGCCGGTGTCGGTCTGAAGACGCAGGTTGCCAGCCGCCGTCACCCCAAGCACCCGGCCCTGCCGGCGCGTTCCGTCGGCCTGTTCAGCGATGACAACGCGATTGGCCAGCGCATCAAACACCGGCCAGCGCGTCTCAAGCAACCGTTCGACCTGCGTCGCCGTCCAGGTGGTCACCGTAAGGACCGCGCCTGCCAGCGTGCCAATCAGCGCGTCGCCGGTGGGGCGATCGGCCAACTCACGCAGGCTGATCACACGCCGCCCCGCGACTACCGCGCCCTCCGGGACGGGCCGGGTGTTCACCCCGACACCGACGATCAAGGCATTGGGCAGCCGCTCCACCAGCAAACCGGCGAGTTTTGCATCGTCGACGACCAGATCATTCGGCCACTTGAGGGCGATCCCGGCAAACCCGGCCGCGGTCAGTGCCTCGGCAAGCTGCAACCCCATCACCAGGGACAGCCCATCGGGCACACTCACGCCGGGGTCCATCGGTAGTCCGACACTGAAATAAATCCCCCCGGACGGTGACTGCCACTCACGCCCCTGACGGCCCCGTCCCCGGGTCTGCTCGTCAGCGACCGCAAGCGTTGTTTGATCGAGTGGGCGGTCGGCCAGCCAGCGACTGGTACTGGGGAGGGTTTCAAACACATGGATGGGAACAGTCCCCCACTGGGGGCCAAGGGCCTCGCTCAATACCCTCGATCGGGCAGCGGCATCCGCAGCATAGCGTGTGGCCTGTCGGGACATGATGGCAACGCCCTGTTCGCTGAAATCGACCGGACGCCCATCGAGCGCCCAAAAAAAACCCCCGCCGGTCGTAAGACCAGCGGGGGCTTCGCTGTAAGAGCCTGGCGATGACCTACTTTCGCACCACAGCGAGGCGGCACTATCATCGGCGCTACGCAGTTTCACTTCCGAGTTCGGAATGGGGTCGGGTGGTTCCCACGCGCTATTTTCGCCAGGCAAACCGGTAACCAAAGGCGCGTCAGCCGCGCCATTGGCGTCAGGAACGTTGTCGATGGCATGCAGGACCAATGTCCAATAGCCCTCTTGGGGTTATATGATCAAGCCTCACGGGAAATTAGTACTGGTTAGCTTCATACATTACTGCACTTCCACACCCAGCCTATCAACGTGGTCGTCTTCCACGTCCCTTCAGGAGGATCAAGTCCTCGGGGAGATCTCATCTTGAGGTGGACTTCCCGCTTAGATGCTTTCAGCGGTTATCCCTTCCGAACGTAGCTACCCGGCAGTGCCACTGGCGTGACAACCGGAACACCAGAGGTTCGTCCACTCCGGTCCTCTCGTACTAGGAGCAGATCCTCTCAAATCTCCGACGCCCACGGCAGATAGGGACCGAACTGTCTCACGACGTTCTAAACCCAGCTCGCGTACCACTTTAAATGGCGAACAGCCATACCCTTGGGACCTGCTACAGCCCCAGGATGTGATGAGCCGACATCGAGGTGCCAAACTCCTCCGTCGATGTGGACTCTTGGGAGGAATCAGCCTGTTATCCCCGGAGTACCTTTTATCCGTTGAGCGATGGCCCTTCCATACAGAACCACCGGATCACTAA